>CAZTNV010000001.1:0-2911 GCA_964615535.1 uncultured Mycobacteriaceae bacterium
CGATCGGCCAAGACAGAACTTTTGCAGAACCTGCCTTGCCTGGATAGGGAAATTGCGTGGATCATGCTGCGAGGAGGCTTCGTCGGCGGAGCAGGTTCAGGCTGGCGCGGCCGTACATCTGGCGCTTCAGGAGCCAGCACCAACTTGAACAGTGCGTGCGCGACAGACCATGAACGCCGCGCGCAAGTGCTTGATTATTCGAGGGTATCTTGCGGCGCGGCCCAGACATGTGGTGCTGAACTCTGCAATATTGGCCTTCATAATGCTTGATATGTGTGGATTATCTGCGCTGGCCATGCCGCATGTTCGTGCGGGAAAAGACCCTAAAACGGCTACACTTATCCTCTACCTCGTCGAAAGCGTGCGCGAGGGCCGGCGCACGCGCCAGCGCATCGCCAAGAACCTGGGGCGCAATGAGGCCGTGCTGGCCGGCGGCGACCTGGAGTGCCTGCTTACCGCCACCGGCTTCACCGAAGAATTCGAGGAAGGCGTGTTGCAAGCCGAAAAGGAGATAAAATGTAAGCCGTTCCAGGCTGCCAGAGACGTTCTCAAGGAACTGGAAGCGATCATTGCCCAAAATGAAGGCCATGGCCGGTAATGAACCTTCGGGCTTTAAAGAAATATACGGCAGGATTGCGGAAATTACCGGTGCATGACAACCGTCTCACGCTTCATACCATCGAATTATTTTAAAGAGATCCTGGAGATCCTTCCGTAAGGAACCATGCTTGGACCGGAGCCATGAGCGGCAAGCGGTTGATATCCGTTGACCGTGAGTTTCGGATCATCGTTACGGAACGCCGCAACTACAAGGACGTGACGCGTATGGACATCGGCACCCCCACCCAGATTTACCGCGGCTAAGCCCCGGTCGGTGTAGACGCAGTGGAGCACGGTGCCGTCAACGCTCCCGATCACGCGGATGCGGCGCTCACCATCGTCCCGGCGGTCATCGACGGTCTGAAGAACTCCGCCATCGAACAGCAGGATGGCAAGCGCGAAGGGCACCCCGCGCTTGCGCTCGTTCTCCTCGCTCTTAGCAAAATCCCACTCGAATCCCATGATGGAACTGAACGTCAAAGGACGACACGGCCGGAGCCGCAGCGCAGCGCGCGGCCGGTCGATCAGGCCGAGTCGCGCGGTACCAGGCGGATTTCCAACCGGCTACCGGTCGCCGCGGCGTAGCGGGCCAGCGACCGCGCGCTCGGCAGCGCTTGGCCGCTCTCCATCCGCGCCACGGCCGATTGCGAGGTGCCCATACGCTCGGCCAACTGCTGCTGCGAAAGCCCGGCGCGGGTTCGGGCCGCGATCAGCGCCCCGGCGATGGCGAACTCGTCATCCAGGGCCTCACAGGCGCCCCGGTACTCGGGGTCCCGCCTCCAGCGCTCGTGCAGCTCGGCAATCCTGGTCATGGCAACCCTGCATCCCTCGCCCGCCAGGTCGCAATCTCGATCGCCCGCTGCGGAGTCCGCTCGGTCTTTTTAATGAAGACATGCCGCACCACCAGCCGGCGCAGCGGCGATGTAGAGGGCGCGAGCAATACCGTCGCGACCGGTCAGGCGCATTTCCCAAAGCTTCCCTTCGAGTAGCCGGATCAGGGGCAAGTCGTCGCCTTGGTGGGGGCCATAGGTCTCCACCAGCCCGGCGATTCGGCGGAACCGTGACCGCGTATCCGCCGGCAGCCGGTCCAACTCGGCATCGACCATGGCGCCGAGGGTCTCTACTGTCCAACCAGCAGATGCCCTGCCCAGTTCATCTCATTTTTGAGATGAGAATGGTGGTGGCACGAATCAAGGTCCAGCTTGTCATTTACCGAAGTCGGCTTCAGGGAGAGCATACAGAAGTCCGCGGCGGTCAAGCCGCATTGGCCATGGCTGGGGCCGCGGTGTCGTTGGCGGCCATGGGCGGATAGCATGCCAAGAAGATATCGCGCAGGGTGCCGTCGAGAGTTCGATCGCGGATCTGCAACAGCCGGTGAGCCCCGACCTTCAACCCCTGCATCTGCTGCTTCTTGGCAAAGCGCTTGTCAACCACGACAGTGACCATGGACTTCCGCCGCGTCTGGGCTCGGGTCGGTCAGCGGCCGATCGCGCTCGGCCGTCACCGCTACAAATGGCCGCATGTCACCGCCTTCGCCAGCCGACCAGCGGCGAGACCGTCTGGTCCCTCTCCGACGCCATCAACAAGTCGCTCTTCAAAAAGCGGCTCGAAGACTTCGCCGGGCAGACCGGGGCCGGCCAGCGACGGGTCATCGTGCTGGTCCTGGATAACGCCGGATGGCACGGCCCGGCCAACCTCATCGTCCCCGCCGGCATTCGCCTGATCTTCCTGCCGCCCTGCAGACCCGAACTGCAGCCCGCCGAACGGCTCTGGTCCCTTGTCGATGAACCGGTCGCCAACCGAAACTTCGAGACCCTGGATGACATCAGCGAGAGCCTCGCCAAGGGCTGCTGCACGTTCCAGGCCGACCCCAAAACCATCAGCGGGCACACAGCCTTTCACTGGTGGCCCGCAACAACGGACCGGAACCGATCAACCTGATCCCGATTTATCCCACTTGTCAGCCCCGCCGCCCAGGCCCGGCCGATTTGTGCACCAATGCCCGGTCGCGAGCCTTCGGGAATGTGTGGCGGCGGGGGTCGTCGGCTTCGTCCGGCATCCGGGCTCCTGAGCAGGCGGGTCGCCTGTGAACCCCAAAGCCATTCCGTCTGTCAGCTCAGCCGCCGCGCCGGCCGATTTGTGCATCCACGCCGCGGTCCGCCCGTCGGTCTGGAGAGCGCCGGGGGATCAGGGCGGCTCCAGCCATCGCCGTCCGGTGGATCGGGCCGGCCAGCCCGGCCAGGTCGCCCTCGGGGATCGCGATCCGGGACAGCGTACGCCCGGCCGCCGGCAGCAGCGCCAGCCCGGCCAG
>CAZTNV010000001.1:3011-59505 GCA_964615535.1 uncultured Mycobacteriaceae bacterium
CGCCAGCCCGGCCAGGATCAGCCGCCGCCGCGCCCGCCCGCCGGCTGCGGCCAGCACGCCCACGCCAAGGAACAGCCCGGCCTTGGCCAGGCCATGATGGGTGGCGTAGAGCGCCACCGCGGCCAGCGCCAGAGGCAACGCCGCGGGATCGATCAGCACGCTGCCGATACCGGCCAGGATCAGCCCCATCTGGCTCAGGCTGGAATAGGCCAGCACGGTCTTGGGCCGGCGCTGCGGCAGCCCGGCCAGCATGCCGTAATAGGCGGTGAAGAAGCCGAGCGCCACGATCGCCGCGCCCCAGGCCTCCGCGCCGCCCTCGCCCAGCGGCAGGAAGCGCAGCAGGCCGAAGAGCCCAGCCTTGATGATCGCGCCGCTCAGCACCGCCGAGCCGGGGGTCGGCGCCGCCGGATGGGCGAGCGGCAGCCAGACGTGCAACGGCACCAAGCCGGCCTTGATGCCGAACCCGATCAGCAGCAGCGCCATGGTCAGATCGCGCTCCGCCGCCGCCGCCACCGCGGCCGGCAGGGCGCCGATCGCCAGGCTGCCGGCGGCGGTCGCGGCCAGCATGAACCCGAGCAGCAGGCAGGTCTCACCCAGCACCGCCAGCGCGATGTAGACCCGCCCGGCGAAGCGTGCGAACGGCGTCTCTTCATGGATCACCAGGCCGTAGGAGGACAGGGTCATCAAGCTGAAGAACAGGTAGAATCCGGCCACGTCCCCGGCCAGCAAGAGGCCGAAATTGCCCGCCATCGCCGCCAGAAAGAAGGCCGCGAAACGGTACCGCCCGGCATCGGCCGCCAGATAGGTCCGGCCATAGACCCCGCCCGCGATCCAGATCAGCGCACTGAACCACAGGAACACCTGGCCGACCGGGTCAAGCTCCAGCGTCAGGCCGAACAGCAGGTCGGGCAGCACCACCCGGGTGCCCGCAGGAGCGAACAGCCCGGCCGCCAGCGCCGGCAGCGCCGCGGCCGGGGTCAGAGCGGCCACCGTCGGGCGCAGCCGCCCGACCAGCACGGCCAGCAGCGCCAGTGCCAGCGGCGCCGCAGCAGCAGCGACCAGGCCGGCCTCGGCCGGCCCGCTCACCGGCCGTACTCCAGCGCGGCGACCAGCGTGGCCCAGCCGAGCGGGCTGGCCGCGAAGCCGGCGAACAGCCCGGCCGCGAGCGCCGCCGCCGCGGTCGCCACCGGCGGCAGGAACAGGCCGGCGGAGGTTTCGAACCGGCTCCCCGCCCGGTGTTCGTCCTCGTGCCATTCCCCGGCCGGCGGCCTGAACCAGGCGCGGTACAGGATCGGCAGGAAATAGGCGGCGTTGAGCAGGCTGGAGCCGCCGAGCACGAAGATCACCCAGAGCTGCCCGGCCTCCAGCCCGCCGGTGCCGAGATACCATTTGCTGACGAAGCCGGCGATCGGCGGCACCCCCATCATGCCCAGCGCCGCGATGCTGAACGACAGCGTGGTCCAGGGCATCCGCTGGCCGATGCCGTCGAGCTGGTCGATGCGATAGGCATGGACCGTCTCGGCGAAGGCGCCAGCGCAGAAGAACATGGTGATCTTCATCAGGCCCTGATGGATCAGGTGGACCAGCCCGCCGATCGTCGCGATCGGCCCGGCCAGCGCCACGCCCAGCGTGATGTAGGAGACCTGGCTGACCGTGGAGTAGGCCAGCCGGCGCTTCAGGTCGGTCTGGGCGAGCGCCAGCGCCGAGCCGTACAGGATGGTCGCTGCAGCCAGCAGGGCCAGCGGCAGGCCGACCCCGAGATCGAGGACCAGGGTGGTGCCGTAGACGTCGTAGACCACGCGGACGATGCCGAAGGCCACCGCCTTGACCACCGCGACGGCGTGCAGCAGCGCGCTGACCGGGGCCGGCGCGGCCATCGCCGTGGGCAGCCAGCCGTGTAGCGGCACCAGCGCCGCCTTGACCCCCAGCCCGGCGATCAGCAGCCAGAAGATCAGGACCAGGAGACCGCGATCGGTGTCGAGATGGGCGCCGAGCTGCGGTCCCTGGGCGAATTCCACCGGCCCGGCCAGGCTCTGCAGCCACACGATGCCGAGCAGCAGCGGCGCGCCGGCCGCCATGGTATAGGCTAGGTATTTCCGCCCGGCGGCCAGCGATTCGGGATCGCCGCGATGCACCACCAGCGGCCAGGTCGACAGGGTCAGCAGCTCGTAGAAGAAGAAGAAGGTGATGGCGTTGCCGGCCAGGGCGATGCCGGTGGTCGCCGCGACGCAGATCGCGAAGAAGCCGAAGAAGCGGTTCTGGTGCGGCGTGCCGGACAGATAGCTGACCGCGTAGATCGTGGTGACGAACCACAGCCCGGCCGACAGGGTCACGAACAGCATGGCCAGCGGATCGACCCGGAGGATCAGGTCCAGCCCCGGCACCAGCCCCAGCCGGGCCTCGGAGCGTTCGCCCAGCCACACCCCCCAGAGCAGCAGGGCGACCAGCACCAGCTTCAGCGTCGCGCCGATCATGTTGAACGCCACGCGGCTGCGGTGGGCGTCGGCCGGCAGCACGAAGATCAGCAGGCCCGGCGTGAGCGAGCTGAGCAGCGTGGCGAGCGGGAGCCAGGCCGTGCCGGTCATGGCAGCCCCTCCGCCGCCGCCGGCCGGCCGATTGCCAGCAGCGCCAGCGGCTGATAGGCCGCGATCCCGAGCAGCATCGACAGGAGCGCCAGGACCAGCGGCGCCAGCTCCATCCGCAGCGGCACCGGCCGGATCGCCAGATCGGCGGGCGGCGGGGCGAAGGCCGGGGACAGCGCGCCGAACACGTAGCCGGCCGCGAGCAGCCCGCCGGCCAGCATGACCAGCGCCCACCACCACTGGCCGGCGTCCAGCGCGGCGTTGAGCAGCAGCCATTTCGCCACGAACCCGCCCGAGGGCGGCAGGCCGATCAGGGTCAGCCCGGCCAGGGCGATCGCGAACACGGTGACCGGCAGGCGCTGGGCGGCGCCGCTGATGCCGGCGATCCGGTCGTGGCCGAGCGCGTGGATGATCGTGCCGGCGGCCAAGAACATCGCCGCCTTGGCCGCGGCATGGGACACCGCATGGAAGATCCCGCCGCTCCACGCCCCCGGAGTCCAGGGCATCGGCCCGGCGCCGCCGGCCAGCGGGAACAGCAGGAACAGGTAGCCGATCTGGGCGATCGAGGAATAGGCGATCATCAGCTTTAGCCGGTTCTGGCGCAACGCCAGCACCGAGCCCCACAGGATCGCCGCCGCGCCCAGCAGGCCCAGCAGGTCCGCCGCCGCCGCGCTCGTCGCCGGGGCGAACACGTCGAACCACAGCCGCACGACCAGGTAGAACGACGCCTTGACCACCAGCCCCGACAGCAGCGCGCTGGCCGGGGCGGGGGCGTTGGCATGGGCCGGCGGCAGCCAGACGTGCAGCGGGAACAGCGCGGTCTTGGCCAGCAGCCCGACCGTCATCAGCACCAGCGCCGCCATGGTTGCCGGTTCCGGCTCGACCCGCGCGGCCAGCACCGTCAGATCGAGCGTGCCGTAGCGGGCGTAAATCAGCGCGACGCCCAGCAGATAGGCCAGCGAGCCGGCCAGCGCGACCAGCAGGTAGCGCATCCCGGCAAACAGCGCCGCGGCCCCGCCCTGGACCGTGACCAGCGCGACCGCGGCCAGTCCCATCACCTCGATTGCGACATAGAGGTTGAACAGGTCGGCGCTCAGGAAAATCCCGTTGAGCGCCGCCAGCAGGAACAGCACCAGCGGCCAGAAGGTCAGGGCGGCGCGGTCCTCCGCCCCGGCCGGATGGCCGAACTCGGCCAGGGCGTGGACCATTACCACCGTACCGACCACGGCGGTGGTCAGCACCATCAGCGCGGCGAAGCCGTCGGTGTGCAGGGCGATGCCGAGCGGGGCCGGCCAGCCGCCGAGTGCGTAGTGCAGCGGGCCGTGGGTCCAGACCTGCATCGCCAGCGCAACGGCGGCGCCGACCAGCCCGGCGGCGGCGACCAGCGGCACCCAGGGCACGGTGCGCCGTCCGAGCGCCACCGCCAGCGCCGCCAGCACCAGCGGCGGCATGATCGTCCACACCACCCAGGGGATCGAGCGGTCGATCAGCGCTCCGGCCAACGCCGCTATCCTTCGTCTCGATCGGCCGCTCGCCCGGCCGCTCCGCCGCCGTCGTCCTCGGCCAGGGCGGTGCGTCCGGTCGCGTGGCGGATGCGCCAGGCGAGGACCAGGGCGAAGGCGGTGGCCGACACCGCGACCACGATGCCGGTGATCACCATGGCGTGGGGCACCGGGTCCGGCCCTTCGGCGCGGACCGGCGGGCCGGGCACGCCGCCCCAGCACCCCGCCGGGGTCAGCGACCACACCCCGATCAGGGCGAGCAGCAGGACCCCGGCCTCAAGCAGCGTGTCGTAGCCGCGGAAATTGAGCAGCACGGCGGTGACCGGGTTCTCGACCCCGCTCTCCGCCAGCCGGCCGGCCACGACGGGCGCCAGCCCCGGCCCGTCGGCCGGCAGGCTCAGCACCGTCCAGCCGAGCCCCGCCGCCAGCGCCGCGAAGGCGGCGGCCAGAACGCCGCGCGCGACCGGGCCGGCGGCCGGTTCGGGGCGGCTCGGACTATGGCTGTCGGCGGTCGCCATTCCCGGTCTCCTCATGGTCGTTTCCAGTTCCGCCGGGCGGGTCTCGGCCGATCCGGTCGAGCGCGCGCAGGAACAGCACACCGGTCAGCCCGGCGCCGATCGCCGCTTCGGCCAGGGCGACGTCGGGCGCGGACAGGCGCAGCCACGCCACCGCCATCAGCAGCCCGAACACGATGAACAGCACGATGCCGGTGAACAGCGCGCGCGACGCCAGCGCCCGCCACGCCAGCCCGACCAGCAGCACCGCGAGCACGGCGTCGAAGGCCAGATCCAGCAGCCCGGTCACCGGCGCTCTCCCGGGTCGCGCCGCACCGGCGGAATCCCGGCGCCGAGCGCGGCCTGGGCGATCAACTGCGACACCGTGGCCGCGGTCAGGAGGGCGATCAGCCAGACCAGGACCAGCTTCAGCACCGCCAGCCACGACTCCGCCTGCAGGGCCAGCCCGGCGACGACCAGGCCGAGCCCGAGATTGTCGGCCTTGGTCACGGCGTGCAGCCGGGTATAGACGTCGGGAAAGCGCAGCACGCCCACCGTACCGGCCAGGTAGAACAGCGCCCCGGCGATCACCAGCAGGGCCGACGCCAGCGCGACGAGCGTCATCGGCCGTCCTCCTCCCGCCCCCGATCCTCCCGTTCCTCGCGATCCGGCGGCGCGGCCAGCCACCCGCCGCGCAGGAAAGCCAGCGCCGCCATCGCGGCCAGGAGGACCAGCACCAGCGCGACGTCGCGGGCCGCCTCCAGCCCCTCGCGCTCGGCCAGCAGCAGCAGGACCCCGGCGCCGGTGGTGCCCATCAGTTGGACCGCCAGCATCCGGTCGGCCGGGGTCGGTCCGCGCAGCACGCGAACCAGCCCGGCGGCGATGGTAAGCAGCAGGAACAGCGCGACCGCGGCATGAAGCTCAGCCATCCCGGGCGCTCCCAGGGCCGGCGGCGGGCGGTGGCGGGTCGAACAGGCGGGCGATCCGCCGCTCCTCCTCGTCGAACTGGTCGGCCAGCGGCAGATCGACGTCCAGGGCATGGACTTCGAGCCGGTCCCCCGCCATCCCGGCGCCCAGCGTCCCCGGCAGCAGACTGATCACGTCGGCGAACGCGACCCGCGCGGCGCCCTCGGGCAGGCGCCAGCGGTGGCCGACCATTCCCGGCGCGATCGGCAGCCGCGGATCGAGCGCGCGCCGCGCCACGTCGATCCCGCCAACCAGCGAGCGCACCAGGAAGTGCGGGACGAACCAAACCACCCCAACCAGCCGGAGCCGGCCGGCACCCGGTGGCTTCAACCGCAGACTCAAGGCCGTCGCGGCGACCACCGCGGCCAGGCCGAACGGCCAGGTGCCCGGATCTCCCCCGGCAAGCGTTGTCCAGACCAGGGCGAACAGCGCACAGCGGACCAGCGCCGCCGCCCCGATACCGCTGCGGGTCGGCCCGGGAGCTCGAGGCGGGCGATCGGTGTTCCTGGACATGGCCACTCCCTTGGTCGCGGGCTTGCCGGTCGCCGGTCTGGAAGAAAAAGTTGTCATAGGCGTCGGAGCGAGGACGGAAGCGGCGCCGGGTTGTCGAGCGTTCTCCGCGGCGGATGGACGCCCGCAGCGCATGGTCGGCACCTCCTCAAACCGCACGGATCGGGCAATGTTCCCTGAAACCCGTCCGGATCGCCGCGCCTGCGGCCCGGCGTGCGGATCTGCCGCGCTCCTGGCGGTCCGCAACCGGCATCCAACTGATAGTGCCGCTACCGGGTTAAGGGATCGTCCGGTTGGTAATTCCGAATGGAACCGGCGCGCTGGTCCGGCGGTTTACCGGGACGAAGCGATGCGCGAGGCCACGGGGCACCGGCGCCATTCCGGGGACGCTCTCATGGGGGACGCCCTCATGAGGGAGGTCCGGCCGTTCGGGAATGTGTGGCGTTCGGGGTTTCGATCATGTCCCGCAATGGCAATGGCGGCCGATGCCGCAGATCTTTCGACCAGGGGCGACCTTCATCTTTCGCGCCGCGGTGGTGGCCGCGGGGCTGGTGCTGATGGCCGGCGCGGCGGTGGCGCTGTGGGTGCCGCGGTCCGATCGGGCCACCGGCGTCGGCTATGCGCCGCGCCAGCCGGTGCCGTTCAGCCACGCGATCCATTCCGGCGGGCTGGGCATCGACTGCCGCTATTGCCATACCGGAGTCGAGCGCACCGCCCATGCCGGCATGCCGACCGCGGAGACCTGCATGACCTGCCATTCGCAGGTCTGGGTCGACACGCCGCAGCTCGCGCCGGTCGCGGAAAGCCATGCCGGCGGCGGGCCGCTGCCCTGGGCTCGGGTCCACCGGCTGCCCGATCACTCGCACTTTCATCACGGCATCCACACCGCCGCCGGGGTCGCCTGCGAGAGCTGCCACGGCCGGGTCGACCGGATGCCGGTGGTGGCGCAGGTGAACTCGCTCCGGATGACCTGGTGCCTGGACTGCCACCGCGATCCGGCCGCCAGCCTGCGCCCGCCCGAGGCGGTGTTCGCGGCGGAGTGGGACGGGCCGCCGGACGACCGGGCCGCCGCGGCGCTGGCCGCCCGCAATCCCCATGACGACCGGTCGGCCGGCCTGCTGACCAGTTGCTCGACCTGCCATCGCTAGCCATGACCGGAGCGCGCAAGGCCAATCCGATGCTGACCCGACTGGTCCCGGATGGCGGGGAGCGCCGGCTGTGGCGGAGCCCGGAAGAGCTGGCCGGGGCGCCGGAGGTCCGGCGGTTCCTGGATGCCGAGTTCCCCTATCTGGCCGAGGCGGCGCCGATCGACCGGCGCGGGCTGCTGCGGCTGATGGGCGCGTCGCTGGCGCTGGCCGGGCTGGCCGGCTGCGACGGACCGGCGCCCGGCACGGTGGTCTCGCGGAGCCGCGGCGAGCCGGGATACCAGCCGGGCGTGCCGCTGACCTTCGCCACCGCGATCGAGCCGGGCGGCGACGCGCTGGGGGTGCTGGTCGAGAGCCAGGACGGCCGGCCGGTCAAGATCGAGGGCAATCCGCTGCACCCCGCCAGCCTGGGCGCCACCGACGCCTTCGCCCAGGCGGAAATCCTGACCTTCTGGGACCCCCACCGGGCCGGCGGGCCGCGCGAGCAGGGGCAGCGCCGGTCCTGGGCCGAATTCGAGCATGCGCTGGCCGCGGAGCGCCGGACCCTGCTGGAGCGCGGCGGCGAGGGGCTGCGGCTGCTGACCGGCACGGTCGCCTCGCCAACCCTGGCGGTGCAGATCGCCCTGCTGCGCGACGCCTTCCCGGCGGCACGCTGGCACGGTTACCAGCCGATCCACGACGACAATGCCGATGCCGGTGCGCTGCGGGCGTTCGGCCGGCCGGTCGACACCCGCTACGATCTCACGCAAGCGAGCGTCATCCTGGCGCTCGACGCCGATATCTTCGGCAGCGGGCCCGGCCATGTCCGCTACGCCCATGATTTCGCCCTGGCGCGGCGGGTCGAGGGTGCCGACCGTCCGCCGGTCAGGCTCTATGCGGTGGAAAGCTCGCCCGGCCTGACCGGCGCGCGCGCCGATCACCGCATCGTCCTGCCGCCGGGCGCGATCGAGCCGTTCGCCCGCGCGGTGGCCGCGGCGCTGGGCCTCGGCGGCGCGGGCGCCGACCCCGGCCCGGCCGCGCACCTGCCGACGGCGCTGGCCGCCGATCTCCGCCGGGCCGGGCCGGGCGCGCTGGTCATCGCCGGACGGCAGCAGCCCGCCGCCGTCCATGCCCTGGCCCATGTCCTGAACCATCGGCTGGGCGCGGTCGGCAGCACCGTGATCCACACCGAACCGGTCGCCGCCCTGCCCGACGGTCCCGGGCCGGTCGATCAGACCGGGTCGATCCGTGCCCTGGCGGCCGACATGGCGGCGGGGGCGGTGAGCCATCTGCTCATCCTGGACGGCAACCCGGCCTATGACGCCCCGGCCGATCTGGAGTTCGCCCGGCTGCTGGATCAGGTGCCGTTCGCCGTGCATCTCGGGCTGTACCGGGACGAAACCTCGCTGCGCTGCCGCTGGCACCTGCCGCTGGCCCATGCCCTGGAGAGCTGGGGCGATGTGCGGGCGTTCGACGGCACGATCACGATCCGGCAGCCGGTGACGATGCCGCTGTTCGGCGGCCGGTCGGAGCACGAGCTGCTGGCGCTGCTGGTGGGCGTGCCGGCCGACGGCCATGCCATCCTGCGCGCCGCCTGGCAGCATCGGATGGGCGGGGAGGGGCCGGATTTCGAGGCGCAATGGCGGCGCGCGCTGCATGACGGGGTGGTCGAGGGCAGCGCCCTGCCGCCGCTGCCGGTGACCCCGATGCCGGACTGGGACCCCGGACCCGCCGCATTGCCGCCGGTCGGTGCGGGCGAGCTGGCGACCCTGTTCGCCCCCGATCCGGCGATGTGGGACGGGCGCTACGCCAACAATGCCTGGCTTCAGGAACTGCCCAAGCCGCTGACCAAACTGACCTGGGACAATGCCGTGCTGATCGCGCCGGCAACCGCGGCACGGCTGGCGCTCGGCACCGGCGAGGTGGCGGAAGTGACCCTGGCCGGGCGGGCGATCGAAGGGCCGGTATTCGTGCTGCCCGGCCATGCCCCGGACACCATAACCCTGCCGCTGGGCTATGGCCGCCGCGCGGCCGGGCCGGTCGGCACCGGGGTCGGGTTCGACGCCTACCGGCTGCGCCGGTCCGACCGGCCCTGGCTGGGCGGCGGCGCCACGCTCCGCGCCACCGGCCGGCGGGTCGATCTGGCAACCACCCAGCACCACCACGGCATGGCCGGGCGCGATCTGGTGCGCCGCGCGACTCTGGCCGCGTTCCTGGCCGATCCGGGGTTCGCCCGGACGGCGGCCGAGGAGCCGCCCTCGATCTATCCGGATTACGCCTATGCCGGCAACGCCTGGGGCATGACGATCGACCAGAACCTCTGCACCGGCTGCAATGCCTGCGTCGTCGCCTGCCAAGCCGAGAACAACGTGCCGGTGGTCGGCAAGGCCGAGGTGCTGCGCGGCCGGGAGATGCACTGGCTGCGGATCGACCGCTACTACGCCGGACCGACCGGGAATCCCGCGACCTTTTTCCAGCCGATGCTGTGCCAGCACTGCGAAAAGGCGCCCTGCGAGCCGGTCTGCCCGGTCGCCGCCACGGTGCATTCCGCCGAGGGCCTCAACGACATGGTCTATAATCGCTGCATCGGCACCCGCTACTGCTCGAACAACTGCCCGTACAAGGTCCGGCGGTTCAACTGGTTCGACTATCGCACCGGGCCGGCGGCGCGGCCGGCCGAGGCGTACAATCCCGACGTGACCGTGCGGGTGCGCGGCGTGATGGAGAAATGCACCTACTGCGTCCAGCGGATCAGTGCCGCGCGGATCGCGGCCAAGCTGGAAAACCGGCCGATCCGCGACGGCGAGGTGGTGACCGCCTGCCAGCAGGCCTGCCCCAGCCGCGCCATCACGTTCGGCAATCTCAACGATCCCGACAGCGCGGTGGCGCGGCTGAAGGCCAGCCCGCGCAATTACGCCGTGCTGGGCGAGATCAACACCCGCCCGCGCACCACTTACCTCGCCCGGATCGACCATCCCAACCCCGATTTCGGGACCGGATGAGCCATGGCCGCGGCGCGCCGTCCCACTCGTCCCCGGATCGCCGGCCCGGCACAGGCCACCGGCCCGATCGGCGACGTGGTGCTGGAGCAGCGCTTCGGCTGGAAATGGACCCTGGCCTTCGCGGGTGCGGTCGGGCTGGTGGTGCTGTTCATCTATGCCGTGGTGGTGCTGGTCGCGGTCGGCGTCGGGGTGTGGGGAACCAACATCCCGTTCGTCTGGGGCTTCGACATCATCAACTATGTCTGGTGGATCGGCATCGCCAATGCCGCCAGCCTGCTGGCCGCGGCGCTGCTGCTGCGGCGGACGCCGTGGCGGACCTCGATCAACCGCTATGCCGAGGCGGTGGCGCTGTTCGCGGTGATCTGCGCCGGGCTGTTTCCGATCCTGCATCTCGGCCGGCCCTGGCTGTTCTACTGGGTGTTCCCCTATCCCACCAGCTTCGGCGTCTGGCCGCAGTTCCGCACGCCGCTGACCTGGGATTTCTTCGCCATCCTGACCCATCTGATCGCCACCGCGGCGTTCTGGTACACCGGGCTGATCCCCGATCTGGCGATCCTGCGCGACCGCGCGCGGCGGGTCTGGGCCCGGCGGATTTTCGGCGTGCTGGCGCTGGGCTGGCGCGGCTCGGCGCGGCACTGGTTCCACCACCAGACCGCCTATCACATCCTGGCCGGGCTGATGCTGCCGCTGGTGGTGTTCATGCAGAGCACCGTGTCGTTGGAGTTCGCCGTCACCCTGGTGCCGGACTGGCACCAGACCCGGCTGCCGGCCTGGTTCGTGATCAGCGGGCTGATGTCGGGACTGGCCATGGTGCTGCTGGTCGCGCTGATCCTGCGCGCCGCCCTGCGCCTGCACGCCTTCATCACGCCGGGCCAGATCGACGCGATGTGCTGGCTGCTGCTCGCAAGCGGGCTGGTGACCGGCTATTCCTATGCCTACGAGGCGTTCATGTCGTGGTATGGCGGCGACGCCTTCCAGCAGGCCGCCCTGATCGGGCGCGCCACCGGCACCTTCGCCCCGATCTACTGGGGCGCCATCCTGTGCACCTTCGGGGCAGTGCAGGCGCTGTGGTTCCGGGCGGTCCGGCGCAGCTTCTGGATGCTGGGCGCGGTCGCGGTGCTGATCAACATCGGCGTCTGGCTCGACCGGTTCTCGATCGTGGTGATCGGGATGTGCCGCGACTATCTGCCGTCGATCTGGCGGGACTACCAGGCCAGCCTCTGGGAATGGGCGCTGCTGTTCGGCACGATCGGCCTGTTCCTGACCCTAATGCTGCTGTTCATGCGGTTCGTGCCGGTCATCGCCATGTCCGAGATCAAGCATGTCGGCTCGCCGCGGGATCACGCGTCATGACCGACGCGCCGCGCCCCTTTGGCCTGGTCGCCGAGTTCGACACCGCCGATGGCCTGCTCGCGGCGGCGCGCCGCGTCCATGCCGCGGGGTTCCGCCGGTTCGACGCGTTCAGCCCGGTGCCGGTCGAGGGGCTGGCCGAACTGGTCGGCGAGCGCGCGCACTGGCTGACGCCGATCGCGGCGGCGGGCGGGATGCTGGCGGCGGCGGGCGGCCTGCTGCTGCAGTACTGGATCTCGGCGATCGACTATCCGCTCAACGTCGGGGGCCGGCCGCTGGCGAGCTGGCCGGCCTTCGTTCCGGTCACCGTGATCCTGGCGATCCTGGGCGCGTCGGTGGCCGCGTTCCTCGGCATGCTGGCCCTCAACCGGCTGCCGGCGCTGTACCATCCCGTGTTCGACGCGCCGGATTTCCACCGCGCCAGCGAGGACCGGTTCTTCCTGCTGATCCGCACCGACGACCCGGTATTCGAGGAGGACGCCGCCCGCCGCCTGCTGGCCCGGCAGGCGCCGGTGCGGCTGAGCCTGGTAGGGGAGGCGGCGCCGTGACCGGCCGGCTCGCGGCGGCGGCGCTGGCGCTGCTGCTGGCGGCGTGCGACGACAACATGGCCCGCCAGCCGGGCGTCGCCTTCGACGACCCGGCCGCCGTGCCGCGCGCCCCGATCCCGCCCGGCGCCGTGCCGCGCGGCGCGCTGGACCGCGCCGCCGCCCTTGCCGGACCGGCCGCGCCGCTCGACGCGGCGGCGCTGCGGCGCGGGCAGGAGCGCTATGCCATCCATTGCGCACCCTGTCACGGCATCGCCGGTTATGGCGACGGCATGGTCGTCCGCCACGGCTTCCCGCCGCCGCCCTCGTTCCACGACGAGGCGCGGCGCGGGATCGCCATGCGCCGCGTGGTCGAAGTGATCACCAGCGGCCAGGGCCTGATGTTTCCTTACGCCGACTGGGTGGAGCCGGCGGATCGCTGGGCGATCGCCGGCTATGTCCGCGCGCTGCAGATCAGCCAGGGCGCCCCGCCGGAACTGGTGCCGCCGGAGGATCGCGCCCGGCTGGGGCGGCGGCCATGAGCCGACCCCCCGCAGCCGCGGCGGTCGCGGCGCTGGCGCTGGCCGCGGCGGCGGCCGGCGGGCTGGTCGAACCGCGGGCCTTCTTCGCCGCCTGGCTGGGGGCGTTCCTGCTGTGGACCGGGCTCGGACTCGGCGCGCTGGCGCTGCTGATGATCGGCCATCTGCTGGACGAGCTCTGGCTGGCGCCGGTCCGTACCGAGCTGGAGGGGATGGCGCGGAGCCTGCCGCTGGCGGCGCTGTTCAGCGTGCCGCTGGCGTTCGGCCTGGGCGAGCTCTATCCCTGGGCAGGTGCGCCGGCGGTCGCGCCCGATCCGATCCCGGCGGCGCGCGCCGCCTGGCTGGCGCCGGCCTTCGTGCTGGCACGCAGCGCGCTCTACCTGATCCTGTGGAGCACCCTTGCCCTGATCGTCACCCGGCCGGGCAGCCGGCACCGGACGGCAAGTGCGGTCGGCCTGATCCTGCTGGTGCCGACGGTGACTCTGGCCTCGCTGGACTGGATCATGTCGCTCGACCCGCGCTGGCTGTCCAGCCTGTTCGGCCTGGCCTTCGGGATGACCCAGATGGTCGCGGCGCTGGCCCTGGCGGTCCTGCTGGCGCTGCGGCGCGCCCATCCGGAACCGCCGCACCATCTGGAAACCCTGACCAAGGTCCTGCTGTGGCTGGCGCTGGGCGCGGCCCATCTGTGGTTCGCGCAATACCTGATCGTGTGGTCGGCCAATCTGCCCCATGAGGTCTCGTGGTATCTGCTGCGCGGCGACGGCTGGGCCTGGGCCAAGCTGGGCTTCGTGGTGCCGGCAACGACGGCGGCGCTGGTCCTGCTGCTGCCGCACCGCATCCGGCGGCTGCGCACCGGCCTGGCCGCGGTCCTGCTGCTGGCCCAGCACGCCGTCCACATGGCCTGGCTGGTCCGCCCCGACCTCGCAACACCGCCCGTAAGCTGGCTCGATCCGCTGGTGGCGATCGGCCTGTTCGGGCTGTGGGCCGCCCTGGCCCCGGCCATGCTGCCGCGGCGGGAGACGGGCGAGGCTTGAGCGGGGACGCAGGCGCGCCGTGATCTCTCCTCAGAATCCCCCCGCCGGCGCGGCGGCTTGGGGCGCCGTCAGCAGTTCGATCGCACGGTCGATCGGGATGCGCGATGCGGTGCCCTCGGGGCCGACCGGGCCGGAAGAGCGCAGCAGCCGCTCCTGCGCCGCCAGGTACTCCGCCAGATGTTCGGGCGGGGCCAGCGGGGCACCCAGCACGACCTGCGGCTCCCAGGCGCCCTCGGCGCCCAGCGTGTAGAGATAGGCGGCCATGTCGCGGGCGTCCGCCGCGGTCACGCCGACCGCCGGCATCGCCGTGCCCGGCACCAGGGCTGGCGGGTCGAGAATCCAGGCGACCAGCGCCGGCGGCCGGTTGGGCAGATGCCCGGCGATGTAGCCGCGCCGGGCATAATCGTCCAGCGGTGGCCCGACCCAGCTATAGGGGCCGCGCACGCCGGGGATGACATGGCAGCCGGTGCAGCCATGGGCCGCCATCGCCGCCCGGCCGCGCTCCGGATCGCCGCCCGGCACCGCCAGTTCCGGCGGCGGACCGCGGGGTTCGTCGCACGCCCCGAGCAGCGCCCCGGCCAGCGCGGCCGCGGCGATCCGGCCGGCGAAACCGCGGCGGCGTCCCGGCCCGGCCATTGCGGGCGGCTCAGCGCCGGGCCGGCGGCCGGACGCGCATCGCGGCGCGCCCGACCCGACCGGCGTCGGCGATATCGACCAAAAGCTCCACGCCAGAAACGTCCCCGCCCCGCCCGGCAGTCCGGCCCCGCTGCGGGCCGCGATCTCGTCGCCGACCGGCAGGCCGACGGCAACCGGCAGGTCGATGGCACAGGGGACCATCCATCGAAACACCCGACTCGCGGCGATGCCGCCGCCCGGCAAGGCTGCGGCACCGATTGACCGCCCGATTGACCGACTGACTGTTCAATCCATCCGGAAGGGGATCGGTTCCCTTGCAGCGGCGGTTCGTGCGACGGCGATCAAGCCGGAGCGGCCGGGCGGCCCGTTGCGCCCCGTCGGTATACGGTCCCTCCTGGTCCGGCCAGACGGCCCCATCGACGAGTTCCGGAACCTAATCCGCGCCGGGCCGTTTGGCTGGTTGACATGTCGAATCCCGCCTCGTCCCCGCCGGGGCAAAGCCGCAGATTGGCCGCCCCATGGCCTTGCCGACGGGATGCCGCGACCGGCAAGGCGTGCGACGGTGTCGGGAGGCAGTCGTGCAGATCCTGGTCATCACTCTGCTGTCGTTCGGTCTCGCGGTCGGGCTCTGGAGCATCGGGCCGGGTCCGGCCCTGGCCCAGGGCACCGGGACGCCGTCGGCCGCGACCGATGCGACCGGCGACGACGCGCCCGGAGACGACGCGCGCGGGGAGGTCGCGGTCGGTGCCGGAACCACCGCCGAGACCACCACCGGGAGCAGCGGGCGCGGCGCCGGGCCGGGCGATGCGGCCGGAGCGGACTCCGGCGCCATCGGGGCCGCGGAGGATGATCGCGCCGAAGGTCCGGACGCGGCGGGGCGCGACCCGGCGCCCGGCGGCGATCCGCCCCGCAGTGCCGGCCAGCCGCGCTGACCCGGCCGTGCCGGCCCGGCACGCCTTTCCCCAAAGACCCGCCCCCGAGGACCCGTAATGACCGAACGCCTGTCCCGACGCTGGTTCTTCCGCACGGCCGCCGCGGCCGGCGCCGCCGCGACGCTGCCCGCGGCGGCACAGGTTCCCGGACCGCCCCTCGATCCGGCAATCCGGCCGCCGCCCCGCTTCTTCTTCACCGGGCCGGAAGCCGGGTTCGTCACCGCCGCGGTCGACCGACTGATCCCGGCGGACGACTGGCCGAGCGCGTCCGAGGCCGGCGTGGTCGAGTACATCGACCGCCAGCTTGCCGGCGCCTACGGTGCCGGCGCCCGGCTCTACCGTCAGGGCCCCTGGCGCACCGGCACCCCGCGCCAGGGCTACCAGCTCCCCTTCACCCCCGCCCAGCTCTATCGCACCGCGATCGAGGGCATCGAGCGGGCGCTCGGCGGCGAGCTGGCCGCCCGGCCGGAGGACGAGCAGGACGCCATCCTGCGCGCCCTGGAGAGCGGCGACTTCCGGCTGGACGCGCCGCCCGCCGCGGTGTTCTTCGAGACCCTGCTGGCCAACACGATCGAGGGCTGGTTCGCCGATCCGGCCCATGGCGGCAACCGCGACATGGCCGGCTGGCGCATGGTCGGCTTCCCCGGCGCCTACGCCCAGTTCGCACCCTTCGTCGAGCATCACGGCATGCGGTTCGACCGGCCGCCGATGGGTTTCGCGACCGCGCCCGACCATCACCATCATCACCACGAGTAGCGCGATGGCGAGACGATTGAGGCCGGTGGACGTGGTGCTGGTCGGGGTCGGCTGGACCGGCGGCATCCTGGCCAAGGAGCTGGCCGAGGCCGGCTATCGCGTGGTCGGGCTGGAGCGCGGCCGGTCGCGCCAGACGGTGCCGGACTTCCAGTCGCCGGCCATGCATGACGAGCTGCGCTATGCCGTGCGCCACGAGCTGATGCAGGACACCAGCCGCGAGACGATCACCTTCCGCAACCATGACGGCGAGACGGCGCTGCCGATGCGCCAGCTCGGCTCGTTCCTGCCGGGCACCGATCTGGGCGGCGGCGGGGTGCACTGGAACGGCCAGACCTTCCGCTTCCTGCCCAGCGACTTCCGGCAGCGCAGCCACGTCATCGAACGCTACGGCGCCGGCATCCTGGACGAGGATCTGACCGTCCAGGACTGGGGGGTGACCTACGACGAGCTCGAACCCCATTTCGACCGGTTCGAGTATCTGTGCGGCATCGGCGGGGTTGCCGGCAATCTGCGCGGCCGGCTCCGGCCGGGCGGCAACCCGTTCGAGGGGCCGCGCAGCCGCGACTACCCCAACCCGCCGATGAAGACGGCCTATGCCGGGGCGCTGTTCCGCGACGCCGCCGCGTCGCTCGGCCATCACCCCTTCCCGGTGCCCTCGGCCAATCTCACAAGGGCCTACGTCAATCCCGACGGCGCCGCGATGCAGCCCTGCATGTATTGCGGCTTCTGCGAGCGGTTCGGCTGCGAGCATTTCGCCAAGTCCAGCCCGCAGATCACGGTGCTGCCCTTCGCCCTGGCCAATGCCAATTTCGAGCTGCGCACCCATGCCCATGTGCTGCGGGTCAACACCGCCGAGGGCGGCCGGCGGGCCACCGGGGTGACCTATGTCGACGCGAGCGGCCGGGAGTTCGAGCAGCCGGCCGGGCTGGTCGTGCTGTGCGCCTATGCCTACAACAATGTCCGGCTGATGCTGCTGTCGGGCATCGGCCGGCCCTACGATCCGCGCACCGGCGAGGGCACGCTGGGCCGGAACTACTGCTACCAGACCATGGGCTCGGCGCAGGTGTTCTACGAGGACGACCGCCGGCTCAACCCGTTCATGGGCGCCGGCGCGCTGGGCGTGGTGATCGACGATTTCAACGGCGACAATTTCGACCATGCCGGGCTGGGCTTCATCGGCGGGTCCTATATCGCCGCCTATACCACCGGCGGCCGGCCGATCCATTTCCACCCGGTGCCGAAGGGGACACCGCGCTGGGGCCGGGCGTGGAAGCAGGCGGTCGCCTTCCACTACAACCGCACCGCTACGATCAGCGTCCACGGCAGCTCGATGGCCAGCCGCGGCAACCATCTCGACCTCGACCCGACCTACACCGACGTCTACGGCCAGCCGCTACTGCGCATGACCTTCGACTTCCCCGACAACGACCGGCGCATGTCGCGCTGGGTCACCGCGCGGGCCGAGGAGGTCGCCCGCGCCATGGGCGGCGCCCGGGTCTCGGCCAGCCCGGTCGACGACCGTTACAGCATCGTGCCCTACCAGACCACGCACAACACCGGCGGCGCGATCATGGGCGCCGATCCGCGGACCAGCGTGGTCAACCGGTATCTGCAATGCTGGGACGTGCCCAACCTGTTCGTCATGGGCGCCTCGGCCTTCCCGCAGAATGCCGGCTACAACCCGACCGCCACGGTCGGGGCGCTGACCTACTGGTCGCTCCGCGCCATGCTGGAGGACTACCTGCCCGATCCCCGGCCGCTGGTGCAGCCATGAGCCCCGGCGCCCGGCGGATCGTGTTCGGGGTCGTGATCGCCGTGGTCGCGGGCGGCGCGATCCTGGCCGTGGCCCTCGCGCCGGAGGATATCGGCTATCGCACCCGTACCCTGGCCACCGGCGAGCCGCCCGAGACCCCGCCGATGGCCACGACGCCCCGCGGCGTGCCTCCCGGCGAGGCGCCGCCGACCGGGATCGGCCCGGTCGGCCCGGCCCGGCCCGACCGCCGGCCGGCCGCGCCCGGCGAGCCGGCGCCCGCGGGTCCCGACCTCGAGAACGGCCGGCTGGTCGCGGTCGGCGGCTCGGCGGGCGGGCCGCGCGCCGCCTGCTTCACCTGCCACGGGCTGAACGGGGCCGGCGACACCTCCGGCGCCTTCCCGCGGCTGTCCGGGCTGGACGCCTGGTACATGTACAAGCAGCTCCGGGACTACGCCGCCGGATCGCGGCCCAACGAGATCATGAGCCCGATCGCCCGGGCGCTGACCCAGGCCGAGATGGAGGACGTGTCGGCCTATTACGCCGGCTTCCGGGACGCCCCCTACCCGCCGCAACCCGACGCCGATCCGCTGACCATCCAGCGCGGGGCGGCGATCTCCGCGATCGGCGCCAGCGAGCGCGGCGTGCAGGCCTGCGTCAACTGTCACGGCCCGGCCGGCATGGGCATGGGACCGGGCTTCCCCCAACTGGCCGGCCAGTATGCCCGCTACGCTGCGCTGCAGCTCACCCTGTGGCAGCAGGGCGTGCGGCGGAACGATCCGCTCGAGGTCATGGCCAATGTCGCGCGCCGGCTGACCGGCGACGACATCCGGGCGGTGTCGCTGTACTTCCAGGCGGTGCGGCCGTTCGGGGCGGCCGGTGCGGCGGAGTCCGCGGCCGCGGCTGCGCCATGAGCCGGCAGGGCCTGACGATCGGCGCGGCGATGGCCGGGCTGGCCCTGGCCGGCTGCGAGGAGCGCGCCCGGGTGCCGGCGCATCTCCAGGTGCCGGGCGGCGATCCGGAGATCGGCCGGGCGATCATGGCCGATGCCGGCTATGGCTGCGGCGGCTGCCATGTCATCCCGGGGGTGCGCGGCGCGCTGGGCACCGCCGGCCCGCCGCTCACGGCCTACGCGCTGCGCGGCTACGTCGCCGGACAGGTGCCCAACCGGCCGGGCGCGCTGGTCGCCTGGCTGGTCGACCCGCCGGCCATCGCGCCCGGCACGGCAATGCCGGCGACCGGCCTCGACGAGGCCGGGGCGCGGCACGTCGCGGCCTATCTGTACACGCTCGGGGACGACCGGGGTTGGCCATGGTGACCGGCAGCGGCTCGCGGTTGACGCATCGATGGCCGGTCGCGGCCGCCCTTGCCCTGTCCGCCTGCTCGGGCATCCAGTCGGTCCACGATCCGGCCGGGCCGCACGCCGTGGCGGTCGGATGGATCGGCTGGGCGATGTATCTCGGCGCCGCGGCGATCTTCGCGAGTGTGATGATCGCGCTGGTCTATGCCTGGTTCGCCCGGCCCCGATCGCCACGCCCGGGCCGGCCCGGCGGCCTGGGCCTGGTGATCGCCGGCGGCATCGTGCTGCCGCTGGTCACGTTGTCGGTGCTGCTGGTCTTCGCCTTCCGGCTCAGCCGCGATCTCAATCCGGAGGTCGGGCCGGATGCGCTGCGGATCGAGGTGATCGGCCACATGTGGTGGTGGGAGGTGCGCTACCTCGACGATCAGGGCGGCCCGCCGGTGGTCTCGGCCAACGAGATCCGCATTCCGGCCGGACGGGACGTCGAGTTCATCCTGACCGCGTCCGAGGTGATCCACAGCTTCTGGATACCCAATCTCGCCGGCAAGATGGACATGATCCCCGGCCGGATCAACCGGCTCCGGCTCCGGGCCGACCGGCCGGGCACCTGGCGGGGCCAGTGCGCCGAGTTCTGCGGCCTCCAGCATGCCTGGATGGCGTTCATGGTGGTCGCGCTGGAACCGGCGGCGTTCGACGACTGGTTCGCCCGCGAGCGCCGGCCGGCCGCGCCGCCGGCCGATCCGGTGCTGGCCCGCGGCCGCGACACCTTCGTCTCGGCCGGTTGCGGGTCCTGCCACGCGATCCGCGGCGTGCCCCGGGCGACCGGGCGGATCGGCCCCGACCTGACCCATGTCGGCAGCCGGCTGAGCCTGGGCGCCGGCGTCCTGCCCAACGGCATCGGCCCGCTGGCGGCGTGGATCGTGGAGAGCCAGCAGATCAAGCCCGGCAACCGCATGCCCTCGTTCAACCAGTTCGACGGCGAGACCCTGCGCGCGCTGGCGGGCTATCTGGAGAGCCTCCGATGACCGTGGCCTACCGCACCCTGCCCGAGACCCCGGTCGACGAACGCCTCGAGCGGGTCTGGGAGGCGCCGCGCGGCTTCGCCGTCCTGAAGGAGATCAACAACACCAGTATCGGGTTCTACTACATCGTCACCGGCCTGTTCTTCTTCCTGGCGGCCGGCGTCATGGCGCTGCTGATGCGCATCCAGTTGGCGGTGCCGGGCAACACCTTCCTCAGCGCCGAGGTCTACAACCAGGTCTTCACCATGCACGGCACGGTGATGATGTTCCTGTTCGCCGTGCCGATCATGGAGGGCATCGCGGTTTATCTGGTGCCGCTGATGCTGGGCGCCCGCGACCTGCCGTTTCCGCGGCTCAGCGCCTATGGCTACTGGTGCTATCTGCTGGGCGGGCTGATCGTGCTGAGCAGCCTGTTCTTCGGCGTGGCACCGGACAGCGGCTGGTTCATGTACCCGCCGCTCAGCTCGCAGCCCTGGTCGCCCGGCCTGGGGTCCGATTTCTGGCTGCTCGGGCTGGCGTTCATCGAGATCTCGGCGATCTCCGCGGCGATCGAACTGGTGGTCGGGATTCTCAAGATGCGCGCGCCGGGCATGTCGATCAACCGGATGCCGCTGTTCGCCTGGTACATCCTGGTCACTGCCTTCATGATCATCTTCGGCTTCCCGCCGCTCCTGCTGGCCGATCTGCTGCTGGAGCTGGAGCGAACGGCGGGCCTGCCATTCTTCGATCCGGCGCGCGGCGGCGACGCGCTGCTGTGGCAGCACCTGTTCTGGCTGTTCGGCCATCCCGAGGTCTACATCATCTTCCTGCCGGCGGTCGGCATCGTCACCATGGTGCTGCCGACCTTCGCGAGGGTGCCGTTCTTCGGCTACGGTCTGGCGGTGCTGTCGGCGGTGTCGATCGGCTTTTTCAGCTTCGGGCTGTGGGTGCACCACATGTACGCCACCGGCCTGCCCCAGTTGTCGCTGAACTTCTTTTCCGGCGCCAGCGTCGCGATCGCGGTGCCCAACGGCATCCAGATCTTCGCGATCATCGCCACCCTGCTCAACGGCCGCCCGGTGCTCCGGGTGCCGATGCTGTTCGTGCTCGGCTTCATCTTCATTTTCGTGCTGGGCGGGCTGACCGGGGTGATGGTCGCGATCGTGCCCTATGACTGGCAGGTCCACGACACCTATTTCGTGGTCGCGCATCTGCATTACGTGCTGATCGGCGGCGCAGTGTTTCCGGTATTCGCCGGGCTGTACTACTGGCTGCCGCTGCATTCCGGGCGGCTGGCCTCGGAGACGCTGGGCCGCTGGGCGTTCGGGCTGATGTTCGTAGGGTTCAACCTGGCCTTCTTCCCGATGCACCTCACCGGCCTGATCGGGATGACCCGGCGCATCTACACCTATCCCGAGGGGCTCGGCTGGAGCGCGCTCAACATGGCCTCCACGATCGGCGCCTTCATCTTCGCGGCCGGCGTCGCGGTGACCATCTTCGACGTGTTCCGCCATTACCGGGCCGGGCGGCGGGCCGGGCACAATCCCTGGAACGCCGGTACGCTCGAATGGTGGGGGCCGACGCCGCAGATCCCGATGGGCACGCGCAGCGTGCCGGTGGTGACCAGCCCCTATCCGCTGTGGGACCAGCCGAGCCTGGCCGAGGACATCCAGCGCGGCCGGTTCTTCCTCGCCGCCGCGCCGGTCGGCCAGCGCGAGACCCTGCGCACCAGCGTGATCGAGGCGCGGCCGGAGCAGATCATCCGGCTGCCCCACCCGACCTGGGTACCGCTGCTGGCGGCGGTGGCGACGGCGGTAGTGTTCCTGTTCCTGATCTTCCAGGCCTATGTCGTCTCGGCCGTCGCCGCCGGCGTGGTCCTGGTGCTGCTCTGGCTCTGGCTGTGGCGGACCGAGGAGCAGCCGGCCGGCGCGACCGGGCCGGCCGGGATGGGGTTCGACCTGCCGGTCGGCGATTCCGGGCCGTCCTCGCATTCCTGGTGGGGGGTGGCGCTGCTGCTGCTGGTCGATGCCAGCATGTTCGGCTCGCTGGTGTTCGGCTACTATTTCCTGTGGACGACCCAGCCGGACAACTGGCCGCCCGCGGAGTTCGGCGACATCGGCCTGTGGCCGGCCGCGATCGCCGCCCTGCTGCTGGTCGCGGGCAGCGCCGCGGTGCATTGGGGCGATACCGGAATCCGCCGCGACCGCCGCCTGCGGCTGGCCGGCGGCATGATCCTGGGCGCGCTGCTGGCGCCGGCCGCGGCGGTCGCGCTGATCCTCACGGCCTGGCTGCCCGCGATCGACGCCCGGGCGCATTCCTACGGCGCGGTGGTGTGGACCCTGATCGGCTACCAGATCGTTCATCTGGCGATCTGCCTGCTGATGGCCGCCTTCGTGCTGGCCCGACTGGGGGCCGGCCGGATGGCGGCGGGGCGGGCGGCGGCGGCGCGCAACAGCGCCCTGTTCTGGCATTACACGACCGGTCAGGGCCTGGTCGTGCTGGCGGTCGTCGCCCTGTCGCCGCTGGCGGTATGAGACGGAGACGGCGATGGCGTCGCTGGCCGCCCGCGAAAGCCTGATCGCGATGATCGCCGCGCCGCTGGTCTGGGCGGCGCATTTCCTGATCATCTATGTCTTCCAGGCGGTGATGTGCCATTTCCGGCTGGCCGGCGCCACCCTGTTCGGGCTGGACCTGGTGCGGCTGGGGATCGCCCTGGTCACGGTGGCGGCGCTCGGCCTGATCGGCTGGGTCCTGCTGACCGCCTGGGAGCGCTGGCGCAGCATCCCGGCCTCCGAGTCCAGCGACCCCGGGCATGCCGAGGAAACGCGCAGCCGCTTCCTGGCCTTCGCGACCTGGTCGCTGGCCGCGCTCTCGCTGGTCACGGTCGTCTGGCAGACCCTGCCGGCGCTGCTCCTGCCGGTCTGCCGGTAGGCTTGATGCCCAAAGAAGCCTGTTTCGAGGGCGTTGGCGCACAAATCGGTCAGGGCAGCGGCGGGGCTGTCAGCGCGACCGCCAGACCATCGCCCGGCGGGGGGTGCCTCGGCTGGCAGCGGGCGACCGGCTACGTCCGCCGGTCCGTGGCCGAGACCGCGAAGTTTATCTCTTAAAAGTTGAGCGTGCGACGCCTGCGCGCCCGGAGTCTGTCTGGCCAGAAGGCCGAAGCCCGATTGGGCTGCGCCGCGATCAGTCGGATGACTCAGTTCGGCATGCCGACATCGGCGATTTGCGCACCGAAGCCAGCGCATGGCCATTCTGGCCATTCTGGCGGCCGCGGCGGTCAGCGCGCCGGACGTCACGGTTTGTCACGGTTTGTCACGGCGGGGGTGCGGCCGCTTTTGAACGCGTGGTCGTTCGTGGTCATTCGTAACCTCCGGGCCCCGCCGAAGGCCGCTGGGAACCGCGGCCTGTAGGACGATATTCCTCTGCCGGGATCATGGCAACGGCGGCGCGCGCCGTGACGTTTCAGGGCGGTCGACCCGACCCGCCCGGTGCCTGGCGGCCCGCCGGCCGTCGGCGGCGGTCGCAAACCTTGCAGTCGCCGATACCGCGCGCATCGCTGACGCGTTCCAGCGGGTTCGTGCCGGCGATCTCCGGCCGGTGCTCCTCGGGGACGTCCATGCAGGCGAATCCGTCCTCGCGCGAAGCGTTCACGTGGGCGGCGCACCGCGTGGCGGGTGCATGGGCCAACGCGTTGCGTATCCCATGAACCCTGCACTTTTGATTGGTAACGGGGACCCGCCGCCGCGCGCAGCCTCCTCGTACACCACACCGCAGGGCACTCCGCGACAGGCCGAAGCCTTGCGCTTGCGGTCTATGTAAGAATGATTATCATTCGCACCGCTATGCTCCATGGTTTGGAAGGGGACGACATGATCGCTAGCACAGGCGAGCCTGCGGCCAGGCGGCTCTTCGATCGGGCGATCAGGCATTACCAGCGGGAGGGGGCGGCGCATTTCCTGGTGGAGACGGCATCGAGCCGTCATGCGCATCTGCGAAACCTGGAGGGCGACGGACACATGGAAATGCGTGTGTTCGACAGTGGGCTGACCATTGGCCGCGGCGTCTACCGGCTCGACCGCGAACGTACGCAGGTCTTCAGCGCGATCCGCTCTCCGATCGGCTTCAGCATCATTCTGTCCGGGCATTTCGACCTGTCGATTCCTGCGCTGGGCGTACATGAGACGGTCCGGAAGGATCGCGTCTGGCTGCGCAGCGGCACCTTGCCTTCGGTACGGTTCCGCGAGCCGGCGGAGATCTGGATGCGCGGCGTGTCGGTGGACATGGACGATGCCCAGCTCGCGGCCTGGCGGGAGGACGGCCTGACCGCGGCCGGCGGTCTGGGACGGCTGGCGCGGCTGGCGGAGGAGCGGCGCTGCGAACAATTGCCGGCCGAGGCGGGCAACGGCGTGCGGGAGATCGCCAGCCGCATGCTGTCGGTGGACGACACGACCGTGTGCGGGCGCCTCCATCTGGAATCGCTCGGCCTTGAAATGCTGGCCCGCCTCGTCGATCCCGAGGCCTCGATCCGCGCGGCCGCCCAGGCCGGGTCGGGCCCGCCGTGCCGCACCGCGCTGGATGATGCGGCCGACATCCTGACCGCCGAATTCGACGATCCGCCGACCATCAGCCAGCTCTCCCGGCGTGTCGGTATGAACGAATGCTATCTGAAGGCCCGTTTCCGGGTGCGGTTCGGCATGACCGTCGGCGGCTTCGTGCGCACGGTCCGCATGCGGAAGGCCCATGCCCTGATCATCGGCGAGGGCTGCACGGTCCAGCAGGCCGCGGCCCTGGTCGGCTACACCAATGCCAGCCATTTCGCGGTGGCGTTCCGCGCGGTTCACGGGGTCCTGCCCTCCGATCTCAGGCGCCGCCCCTGACGGCTCCTGTCGCGCGACCACGGGCCGGGCCGGCCGAATCTTCGGAATTGGGTTGCAGTTTTCCCGCGCGGGGCGGCGGCGGGTCGGTGCAAGTGCGACTGGTTGCGCCCTCGCGTGACTGAGTATCGGAGATCCCCATGTCGCTTCCCTGTCCGTCGTCGACCGGCCGCCGCGCCGGCTCGGCCGTTCTGTTTCGTGCGCTGCTCCTCGGTGCGGTGTCCGTTGCGGCAATCGCGCCGGCCCCGGGCGATCCGGCGGTGGCGCAGGAAGCGCCCGCCGGGCCGGATGATGCCCTGGTTCTCCCGGCGGTGACCGTGACCGCACGCCGCGCCGAGGAGTTGCTGCGCGACGTACCCTTCACCCTGTCGGTGATCGGCGGCGAGGAGATCGAGCAGCGGCGTCTGCTGTCCTTTGAAGACGTGCTGCGCCAGACTCCGGGGGTTTCCGTGAACTCCAATACGAGTTCGAACATAGCCGTCCGCATCCGCGGCGTCGGGTCCCTGACCCGGACGAGCGCCGACGACAATTCCGTCGTGGTCTATGTCGACGGCCAGCCGCAACCCCTCTCCAGCGCCACGCTGAGCACCTTCGACGTCGAGCGGGTCGAGATCCTGAGAGGACCGCAGGGCACCCTGTTCGGCCGCAACAGCGAGGGCGGCGCGATCAACATCGTCAATCGCAGGCCAACCCGCACGGTCGAAGGGTATCTGACCGGGGAGGTGGGAACCGAGGGGCACTGGCTGGGCGAGGGCGCCGTGAGCGGGCCGCTGACCGACAGCCTGAGCGGCCGCCTGGCGTTCCGCTACGCGCGCCGCGACAATGCCGTCCACAATCTGCGCAACGGCGAGCCCTTGAGCTCACCCCAGGATTTTGGCGTCCGGGGCATCCTGGAATGGCGTCCGGCGGACGGCACCGCGCTGACCTTCACGGCGGCCCATGAACAGGCGCGCGACACCGGCGCCGCCAATCCGCTGCGACCCCACCGCGACCCGCCCTTTATGGATGTCCCGATCGGCAGCATCGACGAGGATCTGGTTCAAACCCGCGTCGGGCTCGAGGCCTCCCATGCCTTGGACTGGGGCGTCCTGACCTCGGTGACCAGCTATAACAATACCGACAACAGGTCGGAGGGCCCCTTCTACGACGGCCTGCTCTTGCGGCAACTCATCGGCACGAGTCTGGCCTCGTTCCGTGCCTTTGAAACCAATCTGAACACCTTCAACCAGGAATTCAGGCTGTCGTCCCTTCCGGAGAGCAACATATTCTGGGTCGCCGGCGTCAATTTTTTCCATTCCCGGCGTTCTCTCGACACGCGTGACGCCTTCGACAATCTGAATCCTGCCAATCCTTTCAATGCCGACATCGACCGCGACTACTCGACGACGTCCGGCGCCGTGTTCGGCGAAGCGACCTATCCGCTGACCGAGGCGCTCCGGGTCACCGCCGGCCTGCGCCACACCTGGGAACGACGGACCTACGAAGCGGTGTGGCGCGCCAATGCCGGCAATCCGAACCCGGTGCGCAGCGCCACCGACGACCAGACGCTGAACGACAATTTCACCACCGTGCGGCTGGGCCTCAGCTATGCGGTGAACGATGCGACCACCGTCTACGGTGTCTATGCGCGGGGCTACAACCCCGGCGGATTCAGCGATTTCGGCACCAACGTCGCCCGGGGGCTGCCCGACCTGCCCTATTCCGCGGCGATCGTCGACAGCTACGAGATCGGGGTCAGGAACGTCCTGGATGGCGGCCGCCTGACCTTCAATGCCGCCCTGTTCTACAACGACACGAAGGATGACCACCTCTACATCTTCGACCCGATCACCGCAACCGTCGCCCCGGAGAATGCCGATACCCGCAGCATGGGCGTCGAGCTCGAAGGCGCCTGGGCGATCGGCGGCGGGTTCACGCTTGCGGGGAGCGCCGCCTACACCCACGCCACCATCGAGTCGGTCCCGGCGACCCCCGGTGCCAACATACGCCAGGGAAACCGGGTGCCCGACGTGCCGCGGTGGAGCACCGCCGTCTCCCTGCTGCACCAGATCGATCTGCCGCCGTTTCTCGGCATCGACGCCCCCCAGCTCGGCAGCGGGCTGACCTACCGGTATGTCAGCACGCGCCCCGCCGATCCGCAGAACAATTTCGAACTGGACGCCTACCATGACCTCGGCCTGAGGGTCGGCATCGCCGCCGGCCAGGCGGAAGTCTATCTCTGGGGGCAGAACCTCCTGGACGAACGCTACGATCTTAACGGCTTCTACTACCCGGCCTTCGTCCCCGGCGGTTCGACCGCCACCATCGGCGCCGTCTCGCAAGGACGCACCTTCGGTGTGGGGGCGCGGTTTGCGTTCTGACGGGATTGCTCCGGCGGCGGGCACGGCGGTACGGGGAAACCTTACCGGCGTCCCGGAGTCGCGGCCGCGCTGCGGCGCCGGTGCGGCGACGCCGCCGAGGTGCCGCCGCTCCCCGGGATCCTTTCGCGCCGTGACGCGGCTGCGGTTCGGCGGCGGGCCTGGGATGCCGGCGGGCATCGCGGCCCGCATCCTTTACGACCTGCTGCCCGGCGCGGGCATCAGGCGGCCGGCCGTCGGCCATCCACTCGCCGATGCACCCGGCATCACCTGAGGCCCGCCTCGATCGACGCCGACCGTGGTGCGGTCGCCGGGTCCGCAGGCGCCGCCGGACGGCCGGTCCCGTCCTTCGGTTCGACGGTCGCGGTCGATGATCATGGGATGGACGATGATGACGACCGATGCTGCCGAAAGGAGAACGATGGCAAGCCCCCATGCCCCCTCGCAAGCTGCGATCCCGGCCATGCGCCGGGCTCGGACGGCCTGGCTGGCCGCGCTGCTCGTGCTCGCGTGGGGGACCTGTCCGGCCGCGGCGCAAGCCGTGCCGGACGGCCCCGCCACATCCGAGGCGTTGGCGGTCGAAGATGCGCCGGTGCCGTCGCCCGCCGAAGCCGCCCGGCCGGAGGCGATGGCGGAGCCGCGGATCGGGGAGGGGACGGCCGGTTCCGCAGCGCCGGATGCCGGTGCCCCCGCACTGCCCGACGGTGCCGTGCCGGCGACGTCCCCGGCCGGTCCGGCCGCGGCGGACAATGCCGGCGACCGGCCGTCGGTCCGGGCGACACTGCCGCACGATCTGTCGCCCTGGGGCATGTTCATGGCGGCGGACTGGGTGGTGAAGGGGGTGATGATTGCGCTGGTCCTGGCGTCGGTGCTGGTGTGGACGGTATGGCTGACCAAGAGCGTGGAACTGGCCACGGCCCGGCGCCGGGCGAAGCGGGCGCTGGTCCTGCTGGGCACGGCGCGGTCGCTGGCCGAGGCGACGGAAAAGGTCGGGTTCCTTGGCACGCCGGCGGCCGCCATGGTGCGCGCGGCCACCCAGGAACTCCATCTGTCCGCCGATGCCCTGGATCGGGATGGCGTGAAGGAGCGCGTCGCCTCGCAGTTGGAGCGGATCGAGGCGGCAGCCGGGCGGCGCATGGCCGCCGCCACCGGGATTCTGGCCAATATCGGCTCGACCGCGCCGTTCGTCGGGCTGTTCGGCACGGTCTGGGGGATCATGAACAGCTTCATCGGCATTTCCACCGCGCAGACCACCAACCTCGCCGTGGTGGCGCCGGGCATCGCCGAGGCCCTGCTCGCCACCGCCGCCGGGTTGATCGCCGCCATCCCCGCGGTGGTCATCTACAACCTGCTGGTCAGGTCGATCGCCGGTTGCCGGGCGCTGCTGGCCGACGCCTCGGCCGAAATCCGGCGGCTGGTCTCGCGCGACCTCGACCGCGGCGCCCTCCGGCATGCATCCGCGGCGGAGTAGGACCATGGGCGCCAGACTGGACGACGACCCCGGCGAGCTGGCCGAGACCCACGAGATCAATGTCACGCCGTTCATCGACGTGATGCTTGTCCTGCTCATCATTTTCATGGTGGCGGCGCCGCTGGCGACCGTGGACGTGCCGGTGGACCTGCCGGCCTCCACCGCCCGGCCGCAGGCGGCACCCGACCGGCCGTTGTACCTGACCGTGCAGGCCGACGGCGCCCTGTGGCTTGGCGATGAGCCGGTGGCCCGCGCGGCGCTGGGTGCGGCGCTGGATGCGGCGTCCGGCGGCGACACCGACCGGCGGGTCCTTCTGCGCCTCGACCGGACGGTGGCGTACGGGGAGCTGATGGCGGTGATGAACCTGCTGCGCGCTGCCGGTTATCTGAAGGTGGCGCTGGTCGGGCTGGAAGGCGTGGAGTCGCAGTGACCAGGGCACCGGACGGCGGCTGGCGGGGATGGGACGGCAGCAGCCCCGGCAGGATCGGCTGGGGCGCAAGCTTTCTCGTTATGCTGGTGCTCCATGCCGGTGCCGCAGTCGGCCTGATCGGATGGCAAATTCCGGCGGTGCCGCCGGAGCCGCCGCCCCCCCTGGTGATGATGGAACTCGCCCTGCTGCCGGCCTCGGCCGCCGGTGGGCCGGCGGCCGTCGCGCCGGAACCCGAGCCGCCGCCGCCCGAGCCGGTCGCCGAGGCGGAACCCGAGCCGCCGCCGCCCGAGCCGGTCGCCGAAAGGCCGCCCGCGCCGCCGCCGCCCGAACCGCCGCCGCCCGAGCCGATCGCCGAGGCGGAACCGCCGCCCGCGCCGGCACCGGACTTTCCCCGGCCGAGACATCGCCCTCCAGCGGAGCCGCGTCCCCCGGATCCAGGCCTCCGGGTGCGGACCGCCCCGGCCCCGCCACCTGCGGCAGACCGGCCGGCGCCGCGCCGTCCTACCCATCCGGTCGCCAGTCCGGCCGCCGCCGCGCCGGCTCCGGTCGATCCGCGGCCGGCTCAGGCCGCCGCCGCGCCGGGAGCCGCGGCATCCCCGGTGGCGGCAAGCCGCAGCCGGTCGACCTGGCAGGCCCTGCTGGTCGCCCATCTCGAGCGGCACAAGCGCTATCCCCGCGCGGCACGGCTGCACCGCCAGCAGGGCGTGGCCTATGTCCGGTTCACCATCGACCGGACGGGCAACGTGCTGTCCCGGCGCCTGGAGCGCAGCTCCGGTCATGCCGCCCTGGACGAGGAAACGGTGGAGCTGCTGCAGCGCGCTTCGCCGCTGCCCGCGCCGCCGCCGGAGATCGCACGGGACCGCATGGAGATGGTCGTGCCCGTCCAGTTCAACCTGCGCTGAGCGCCGGCTCCGTCGGTCTTCCCAGTTGACGGGGTCTCACAGCCGGCAAATCTTTCGGCCGCCAAGCCGGCTCCTCGATGCGGGAATGACTCTCCGCCGATCCACGCACGCCGGTTCCCGCAGCGCTGCGTTCCGGTTTTCTGTCGCTACGATCCCAGGGCCACCCGACCATGTGCCAACCACTTCATATGGCAAGTCCCGCCCTGATCGACCCTATGCGGCTCAATCGACGGAGTCCTGCCAAGGGTGACCGTGACGGAGAGCCGGCGGCCGAACCGGTGGGGTTCGACATGACCGCAGATCCGCCGGTACCGCTGGGGGTCGAGATCAGGCTGCGTCGTGCCGATGGCCACGCATGGCCGCTCTACGACCCGGCGGCCCTGCCTCCCGAGGATCTTGCCCGTGCCGCGCGCTTCGTCTCGCCGCGCGACGCCGCGCTGTGGCGCGAGGCGCGCTTCCTGCTCCGGAGCACGCTCGCCGCACGACTCGGCGGCGCGCCCGCAAGGCTGGCGCTCACGCGCGGACCGCACGGCAAGCCCGCAACCGACGCGCCGCTGCGCTTCAGCCTTTCGCATGCGGCCGATCTCGCGCTCCTGGCTCTGGCGGACGACGGCCACGCGGAACTGGGCGCCGACATCGAACCCGAGGAGCGGCCCATCGCGCCGGAGCTTTTCGCCGCCGCCACCGCGCCCGAGGAGGCAGGCTGGCTCGATGGCCTGCCCGCGCATCGGCGCGGACGCGCCTTCCTGGTCCTCTGGACGCTCAAGGAGAGCGTGCTCAAGGCCGCCGGGACCGGGCTGTACCAGTCGCCCGCGGCGATCGTGTTCGACCCGCGGACCCTGCGGCTGCAGCGTCTGCCCCCCGCCATCGGGCCGGCCGAGGATTACAGCCTGCACATCCTGGCCGCGCCTGCGGGGCATCTCGCTGCGCTGGCCGTGCGGGACCCGCTGAGGCGGCCGGTGCGCATCATCTGGCCGGATGCGTGAGCGGAACCGGCGTTCCGCGCCACCGTGCGATCCGGTCCTCGATCGCCGCCATGCAGACATAGCCCGCCGGCACGACGAGGAGGCTGAGCAGCGTGGAGGAGAGCAGCCCGCCGATCGCCACCATCGCCATGGGCGCGCGGAACTCGGCATCGGCGCCGATGCCGGCGGCGATGTGCGCCATGCCCGCGCACATCGCCGCCGTCGTCATCACGACCGGTCGCGCCCGCTTCATCGCCGCCTCCCGCGCCGCCGCGCGCGCCGAAAGTCCCTGCGCGCGCCGGGCGACAATCGCGTATTCCACGATCAGGATCGAGTTCTTGGCAACGATGCCCATCAGCATCAGCAGCCCGATCACGGCCGAAAGGCCGAGCGGCCGCCCCGTCATCAGCAGCGCCAGCAGCGCCCCGGTCAGGGCCAGGGGCAGGGCCGCGAGGATGACCAAAGGCTGCAGGAAGCTGCCGAAAAGCAGTACGAGAACGAGGTAGACGCAGCCGATTCCGGCCGCCATGGCGAAGGCGAAGCCGGCGAAGAGCTCGCGCATCGTCGCCGCGTCGCCCAGCGCCTCGCGCCCGATGCCCGCGGGCAGCGAGGTCATCACGGGCAGCGCATCGACGAGCGCGACCGCCTCGCCGAGCGGCATGCCGCCGGTCTCCGCCTCCACCGTCACGCGGCGCTGGCGGTCGAGGCGGTCGAGCCGCGACGGGCCGCCCCCGCTCTCGATGTGCAGGAGCTGCGCAAGCGGCACCTGCGCGCCCGAAGGTGTCGCAAGGGTCAGGCGTTCCAGCGTTTCAGGCGATCTGCGCCACGCCTCGTCAGTCATCACGCGCACCGGTACCCGGCGGCCCGGCTGGTCGAAGCGCGGCAGGTTGCTGGCAACGTCGCCGATCGTCGCGATGCGGATCGTCTGCGCAATGGCCGCGGTCGTGACGCCGAGATCCGCGGCGCCGGCGGCATCAGGCACGAGGCGCAGCTCCGGCCGCTCCAGGCTGGCTGCGGAACGTACCGCGGCGAACCGGCCGAGGCCGCGCATCTGCCGCTCGAGCTCGGCCGCGGTCGTGGCCAGCAGCGCCGGATCCTCTCCCATCAGCGTCACCTGCAATCGGGCCGCGCCCTGCCCGTCGGCGCCGAAGCGGAAGCGTGCGCCGGGCAGATCCGCCAGCGCCGCGCGCAGCGCCGCCTCGACCGCCCGTTGCGAGAGCGCGCGGTCGCCGCGCGGCACCAGCGTGACGATGAAGTTCGCCATGCGCGGCTCCCCGGTCCGCGTGGAGGCGCCTATCCCGGCCTGACCGCTCACCACGGTGCCGAGGGAGGTGAAGACGGCGGCCACCTCGGGGCGCGCGCGAATCAGCCGCGTCGCCTCGGCGGCGGTGCGCGCCGTGACGGCGAGCGGCGCGCCCGGCGGCAGCTCCATCGCGATGCCGATGCGCCCGCGATCCGGCGCGGCCAGGAAGTCGCGCGGGATCAGCGGCGCGAGCGCGACAGACACTCCGAGCAGCGCCACCCCCGCCGCCAGCGTCAGCCGGGGCCGATCGAGCGCCCGGCGCAGCAACGATCCATAGCCGCGCATCAGCGGCCCGGCAGGACGCGGCGGCGGCCCCGGCCGCAGCGCGTGAGCGGCGAGCAGTGGCGTCAGCATCCGCGCCACCACCAGGGAAAAGAAGACCGCGGTTGCAACCGTCAGGCCGAACTCGCGGAAGAAGCGCCCGGGCACGCCGGGCAGGAAGGCGACGGGCACGAAGACGGCAAGAATCGTCGCCGTCGTCGCCACCACCGCGAGCCCGATCTCTGCCGAGGCCGCGAAGGCTGCGTGCCGGACGCCGCCGGCCGGATCCGCCCGCAAGTGGCGCACGACGTTCTCGACCTCGACGATCGCGTCGTCCACCAGGATGCCGACCACGAGCGTGAGGCCGAGCAGCGTCACGGTGTTGAGCGAAAATCCGGCGAGCGCGATCACGGCGAACACCGGCAGCAGCGAGAGCGGCATGGCGAGCGCGCAGATCCAGGTGGCCGACCAGTCGCGCAGGAACAGCCAGACCACCAGCATCGCCAGCGCGGCTCCGGCGAGCAGCGCCTCGATCGCGATGGCCAGCCCCTCCTCGGCATCCGTCACCGTTGCCGCGACGCGGGTGAAGGCGAGACCCGCCCGCTCGGCGCCGAGCGCCTCGAGCCGCGCCTCGACCGCCCGCGCCACAGCGAGTTCGGAGGAGCCCCGCGCGCGCAGCACCTCGAAGGCGACCACCGGCAGCCCGTCCAGCCAGGCCGCGGTGCGGACCTCCGCCGTGCCGAGCGTCACCTCGGCGATGGCATCGAGACGCGTGAAGCCCCCGCCCGGCAACCGGACGGGATGGGCAGCAAGTGCCGCGAGGCTCGGCGCCGCGCCGAGCGCGCGAATCCACTGCTCTTCGCCGCCCAGTCCCATTCTTCCGCCCGGCAGGTCCCGCAAGTCGGCCAGGAGCTGCGCACTCACCTCCGCCGCGCCGAGCCCATGCGCGAGCAGCCGGTCGGGCCGCAGCGCCACGCGCACCTCTTCGTCGGCGCCGCCGATCCGCACCACCTCCGCCACGCCACGGATGCCGAGCAGCGCGCGCGACACCTCCTCGTCCACGAAGCGGCTGAGGTCGGCGGGCGACAGGCCCGGGGCGGAGACCGCATAAGTCAGGATTGCGCCGCCCGAAGAGTCCAGCGGCGTGATCACCGGCTCCAGGATGCCGCCCGGCAACTCGGCGCGGATGCGGCCGGTCCGGTCGCGCACATCGGCGGTCGCGGCGGCGACGTCGCGGCCGAGGGTGAACTCGACATAGGTCAGCGAGAGACCCTCGGTCACCGCGGAATGGATGTGCCGGATGTCGCCGATTCCGGCGATGGACTCCTCGACCAGGCGCGTGACCTGCGTCTCGATCTCGCTCGGCGCCGCGCCCGGATAGGCGATGCCAACCTGCACCACGGGCAGTTCGACATCCGGCATGGCGGTCACGCGCAACCCCGGCCAGGCGGCGAGGCCGGCCGCGGCAAGGAAGATGAAAAGCACCGTCACCGCAACCGGATTGCGGATCGACCAGGCCGAGATGTTGCCCTGCTCGGCCGGACTCATCGTCCCTCCGAAAGGCGCACCAGATCGCCATCCGCCAGGAAGCCGGCCCCGAGCCCGACGACCCGCGCGCCGGGGGCGAGGCCCTCGGCGATGGTGGGCAGCCCCTCGGGCGTGCGCGGGCCGAGCGCGACACGCCGCATCGCGACGCGCAGCAGGCCCTCCCCCGCCGCTTCCCCGGCCAGGAAGACGACCGGCGCGCCGTCGCGGAACGACACCGCCTCGGCCGGCAGCACCGCCAACTCCTGCCCGCCCGTCTCGATCTCCGCGGTGACGAACATGCCGATCGCGAGCGGCGTGCCGGGCGGCAGGGCGACATGCACGATACCGAGCCGGGTCGCCCCTGCCAGCGCGGGTGCGATGCGCGCGACCTCGCCCGTGAAGCGGCGCCCCCCGTGCAGGACGACGACGCGCTGGCCCCGGGCGATCGTCGCCAGGGCGAGTTCCGGCACGCGCGCCTGAAGCTCGATCCGGCCCTGCCGCAGCAGGGTGAAGGCGATCTGCCCGGGCACGCCGACCGCACCAAGCAGGATGTCGCGCGTCAGCACGACGCCGTCATCGGGTGCGGTCAGCCGGGTCTGCGCGAGCCGCGCCGCCGCTTCCAGCCGCGCCGCGCGCAGCGAGGCGAGGCGCGCCTCGCTGCGCAGCAGCTCGGCCTGCCGCTGATCGAGCGCCTGCCGCGCGGCGGCCTGGGTCGCAACCAGCGGGCGGATACGTTCGAGGTCCGCGCGGGCGAGGTCGCGCGCCGCCTCCGCCTCGGCGATCGCGGCTTCGGCCTGCGCGAGCTGTGCGGCTGGCAGCGCATCCTCGAAGCGCGCCAGGAGCTGGCCCGCGCGCACCGCCTCGCCCTCGGCGACGAGCAGCTCAGCCACCCGGAGGCCGCCCGTTTCGATGCCGATGCGCAGCTCCTCCCAGGCGGCGATCGCGCCATCGGCCGGGATGCGGCGCTCGACGCGCTGCGGCCGCGCCGCGACGAGCGTCACGGTCAGCGCCGCGGCGGGCACGGCGCCATGATCCGCGGCGGGCGCCGTTGGTCCGGTGGCGGGCGCATGCAACGCCATCGCCGCCGCGCCCAGCATCGCCCCGGCGAGGAAGGCCGCGAGCGCAAGCCCCCGCTGCCGAGCCCGCGCAGCTTTCGCGGGCAGGCGCCAGTGATGGCGGGTCAGCGTGTCGGGCATCCCTGCGTCAGCCTGCGGCACCGGCGGCACCGGCGCGATGGGGTGCGCAGCCGGGGTCCAGGGCAGGCAGAAATGCGCGCCGCGGCAGATGATCCGGCAGCGCCTGGACGATCGCGTCGAGCACCGCGGCCGGATCCTCGCTCAGATAGAAATGCGTGCCGGGGAAGGTCGCGAGGCGGAAGGAGCCACCCGCCTGGTGCGACCAGCCGGCCATCTCCTCCAGGCTTACCTCCTCATCCTCGGTTCCCGTCAGGGCGAGCATGGGCGCCTCGAGCGGCGTGCCCGGCACGTGGCGGTGCAGTTCGGTCATCGCGAAATCCGCCCGCAGCACCGGCTCCACGAGACGCATGAGCTGGGGATGCGCCAGAATCTCGGGCGCGGTTCCGCCCAGGCCGTCCAGCGCGGCGCACAGCGCAGGAAAGGGCAGCGCGTGGCGCCGGCGCGCCGGGTGGATGTCCCGGTCGGGCGGCTGGCGGCCCGAGACGGCGAGCAGCGCGGGCGAGAGCGCGTAGCGGTCGCGCAGCAGGCGCGCCGTCTCGAAGGCGATCAGGGCGCCCAGCGAATGGCCGAAGAGCGCGAAGGGCCGATCGAGCCGGGCGCGCAGCGCCGGCGCCAGCGCCGCGACGAGCGCGCGCGCCTCGGTGAAGGGTGCCTCGGCGCGGCGCAGCCCGTGGCCGGGCAGTTCGACCGGCAGCAGGGCAAGGCCGCGCTGCGCCGCCGGTGCCATCCAGGGCCGGTAGAAGGCCGCCGTGCCGCCGGCGAAAGGGAAGCAGAAGAGGAGCGTCTCCGCCGCCTCCGGCGCGAAGGGGAACCACGGCTCGGCGTGGGCTCGAAGGTCTTGCATCGCAGGTCTCCGATCAGGCTTCGGCAAGCAGGGCGGCGATCATCGCGGCGCGATCGGGCATCGGCGGGGGCGCGTCGCCGGGCCGCGCCGCGCGGCGCAGCCGATGAGCGAGGTAGCGGACACGACCGCCGGCCATGGCGCGGTGCAGCGGCGATCCGGGACCGGCGCGATACGCCTCTAGGAAGGCGGCGAGGCGAGGCGATTCGCGCGCCGCATCGCCGAACACGGCGAGCTCCGCCGCCGCGCCCTCGGCCCTGGCGGCGAGGACGTTCGCCGTGATGTCGTGCTCGCTCTCCTGCTCGAATCCCGCTGCCGCGAGATGCTCGCGCATGGCCGCCGCGGCGGTCTCCGGCACGAGGTCGGCCAGCACGAAGATGCCGTCCGGGCGCAGCACGCGATGGGCATGGCTGATGAAGCCGGCCTGGTCCGGATAGGCGCATGAGCTTTCGATGTTCAGCACGAGGTCGAAGGCGGCGTCGCGGTATGGCAGGCGGCAGGCGTCCCCCTGCTGGATGCGCGCCGCCGCGAGCTCCGGCAGGGCACGGCAGCGCGCGACATTGGCGGCGGCGATGTCGAGCCCCGACAGGCTGCGGCAGGCGAAGAGCCGCGCCAGCAGGAGCATGGTACCGCCACGCCCGCAGCCGATGTCGAGCACGTCGAGCCCGTCCGGCGCGACCGGACCGAGCGCCTCCAGCACGAGGCGCCATTGCGGGCGCTGCGCGACATGGGCGGGCGGTTCGCGCCGTGCGTCGCGCGCCGCACCGCCATAGCCCCAGTTGAGGAACAGCGCGCCCGACCCCAACCCGCGCGCCGCAAGGTTCCGGTCGAGCTCGGCATAGATCGCCGCATTCGCGGCCAGCGCCTCCTCAGCCGATGGCATGGGCGCCGCTCCGGGCAGCAAGGCCGATCGTCGCCGGTGGCGGCGGCGGCGGCACGGATCGCAGGACCGGCGCGCCCGCCCGCTGGTTCGCGAGCAGCCAGGCACGCGCGACGGCGAGCAGATGCTCGGCGGACTGGCCGGCCGGCGCCGCCGCGCCGCGCACCGCGGCGGCGAAGGCGGCGATCGCCGCCGCCGCCGCCCCGGGCAGGGCGTCGGCAAGCGCCTCGGCCCCGGTCGGCGCCGAGGTCTCGGTGCAGGCCACCATCGGCGCGTCGAGGAAGGGGCGCGCGGCCCCCGGCACCTCGCCCGGCAGCAGCAGTGATCCGGCATTTTCGGCATAGCCCGGCAGATGCAGCGGCCGGCTGATCACGACCGGGCCGAAGCTGCTGGCGAGCGCGATGCTGCCCTCCGGGCCGCCCGCCGCGATCCGGTGCATCACCAGCGAATGGTGGTCGGGATCGCGCGGGTCGAGATAGGTCTGCAATCTAAGGGAGAAATCGAGCCCGGCCAGCATGCCCGCGAGGTGGACGAAGCAGCCGGGGCGCCCCGCCGCGGGCGGCGGCGCGATGTCGAGCCGGTCGAGCCCGCCGAGCGCGCGCCCGAGCAGGTCGAGCGTCGAGTAGAGGAGCTGGCGGCTTGTCGTCGCCTCGACATAGCCCTGGCTTTCCGGCGTCGCCCGGCGCCAGGCGCGGAGAGCGTCGGCGAAGCGCCGCTGCGCCGGCAGCAGCGGATAGAGGCTGTTGACATGGAAGGGCAGGCGGGCCTGCGCCGCCGCGCCGAGCAGGCGCTGCATCTCGGTCGGATGCAGCGGGTGTTCCATCAGCACGGGCCGCCCCGCGAACAGCAGCGCCTCCGCCAGCGCCGTGCCGGCGCCGCCGAGCGCGCCGGCCCGGATCACCACCGCGGCCGCGTCGCAGGCCGGCAGGGCGGCCGCGACGTCGGTGAACAGCGGCACGCCGAAATGGCGCGCGAGGCGGTGCGACCTCTCGCTGCCGCGTGCCAGCAGACCGGCGAGCACGACGCCCGGCACGCTGCGCGCCAGCGCCGCGAGGTAGGTCTCCCCGAAGCGCGTCCCGCAGACCAGCAGCCGGAGCGGCGCGCCGGGCAGGGGGCTCCCGTCCGGCATCATGCCACCTGCCGCCGGCTCTCGAGCAGCGCGGCCAACTCGCCCAGCGTCGCGGCGGAGAGCGCCGCCTCGGCGTCGAGCGTGACGCCGAGCTCGCGCCGCGCCCGCTCGCCGAGGTCGAGGAACATCAGCGAGTCGATGCCGAGCTGGATCAGCCCGGCGTCGCAATTCACCTCCTCCGGCGGGCGGCCGACGAGGCGCGCGACGGCGGCACGCAGCCAGCCCAGCACGTCCCCGGCCGCCGTGTCGGCGGCGGCGGCGGCGCTCGCGTCCGGCGCCTCGCCGTTGAGCAGCGCAAGCGCGGCCGGGTCCGCCGCAACCAGACTGGCGCGCGAGCGCGCCATCGCCGCGCCAAGCGCCGCCAGCCCGGCCTCGTTCGACATGCCGGCGGTGCGGAAGCGGGCCGCCAGCGCCTGGTGATCGGGGCGCAGCGCCTCGCGCCAATGGTCCCAGGCGATGGCCGTCGCGGCGATGCCCTCTGCCCGTGCGGCCCGCGCCAGCGCTTCGAGCGCCGCATTGGCACCGGCATGCGCGCCCTCTCCCGGCGGCCCGAGCACCGCGGCCAGGGAGGAGAAGAACACCACCGGTGCGCCGGGGCGACCGCGCATCGCCGCCAGGATCGCGGTCGCGGCGTCGAGCTTGACGGCGATCGCCTCGCGCAGCTCCGCGTAGTCCTGCCTGGCGACCAGGCCATCACGCACCAGGCCGGCAAGGTGGAACACCGCCGCCGGCATGACGCCCGCCTCGGCGAGGCGCCGGAACCCCGCCTCGACCGCCGCCGCATCGGCGCAGTCCACGCCCTCGATCAGGCGCAGCGTCACGCCGTGCGCGGCGCGCAGCGCATCGAGCGCGGCCGCCTCGTCCGCCCGCGGTGCGCGGTGCAGGAACAGCGTGATGTCCCCGGCGCCCTGCCGCGCCAGCCAGTCCGTCACGACCCTCCCGAGGCGGGAGAGCCCGCCGGTCAGCACCACGCTGCCCTCGGCCGGCAGCGTCCAGGCGGCGGCGATCGCCGGCGGCACTGCCGCGAAGCGCCGGACCAGCGGCTGGCCGCGCCGCAGCGCGCCGAGCATGCCCGTCGGGAGCGCGAAGCCGGCGACGATCCGCCCGAGGCTGGCCGCGTGGTCATCCGCATCCAGCACCTCGACCGGCACCGAGGGGGTCTCCCGGGCGAGCGATAGCCCCATGCCGTGCGCCATGGCCAACAGGGGTTCGCGCAGCGCCTCGCCAGGCAGGGCCAGGGCACCGCGGGTCACGATGGCCGCGCCCGCGGCCTCCGGCCGGTCATGCAACGCGCGTGCCAGCGAGGCGAGACCGGCCTGCAGCGGCGCAAGCCGCGCGGAAGGGACGGTCCCGGACGGGCCGAGCAGGTCCTCGGCCAGCAGCAGGCGGCGCGCGCCGATCGGCGCCGCCGCCTCGGCCAACGCCACCTCGCAGGGAATCCCGGCCGCGGTGGCGGCGGCCCGCAGCGCCTCGGTCATCGGCGCGCCCTCCCGCCCGATCAGCCACAGCGCGGCGGGTATGGGCGCGGCAGCGGCCGGCAGCGCCTCCCAGCGCTCGGCCGCCAGCATGGCGGGCTCCACCGAGATGCCGGCCAGACAGGGGCGGGCCGCGGCGGGTTCCAGCCAGGCGACGGGGAAGTCGGTGCCCTCCGCCACCAGGGCGAGGCCGCCGCCCGCGGCCTCGGCCAAGCCGACCCGCGCACGGCCCGGCAGCGCCGCGATGCAAAGCCGTCCGGGCGGCGCGGCGAGGCCGGCGACGAGAGTCGCCAGCGCCTCGGCCCCCTCGGTCGCCGGCGCCGCCCGCCGCGCGAGGATCGCCGGCGGGTCGCCGATCGTGCCGGTCTCGCAACGCGCCCGCGCCACCGGCCGGGCATCCGGCCCCGATGTCATGAGCACCAGGGCCCCGTCCTCGCGCAGCAGCCTGAGCGGCGTGCCGGGCGCGGGGCGGGCGCCGGTCGCGATGGCGGCAAGGGTGCCCGGCAGCAACCCTGCCGCGACCGCCGCCTCGGCCAGCAGGGCAAGGGAGCCCGCCCCCGCTCGCGCCTCGCCCTGCCAGAGCGGGGCGGGGCCGGCCGCGGGCGCCGCGGCGGCCGGCGGCAGCCGACGGGCGATGATCACGGCTTCGCCCATCGCCGCCGCGGTCTCGTCTTCCTCCGGGAAGGCCGCAGCCTGTTCGAGACCGGCGGCGCGTGCCGCCCCGCACCAGGCGGCGGGCGGGGCGAAGAGCCCGCCGCGCGCCTCATGATCCTCCACCTCCGGCGCCAGCGCGCCGAAGACCAGGTCGAACAGCGGCTTGCGCTCGGCGATCTCGCGCAGCAGCAGCACGCCGCCGGGGCGCAGCAGCGGCGCGATCCGCGCCATCGCGCCGGCAAGGCTCGGCGCGTTGTGCAGCACGTTCGCCGCGACGACGATGTCGAAGCTCTCTGCCGCGAAGCCCTGCGCGGCGGGATCGCGTGCGATGTCGAAGGGGCGGAACTCCATCCCGCGCACCCCGGCAAAGCGCTCCCGCGCCCGGGCGAGGAAGAGCGGCCCGACATCGGTGAAGACGTAGCGCCCGCAGGCATCGCCGAGTGCCGCCAGCACCGCGTCGGTGGTCCCGCCGGTGCCGGCGCCGAGTTCGAGGACGCTCACCGGCCGTCCTGCCGCGGCCGCCGCCGCGCCTGCCAGCCGGGCGAGGATGGCATTGAGGTGCGGGCTGTAGTGCTCGTGCTTGTAGAGCGCGGCGGCATCGCCGGAATCGCCATCGGGGAAGACGAGGGAGACGAGCGGCACCTCGCCGCGCAGGACCTCGGCGAGCCGCGGCGCGGTGCGGGCGATCAGCCGCCCGAGTCCGGGCGAAACGAGGCCATCGGCGGCCGGCGGCGCGCCCGAAAGGCCGAGCACGGCGTAGCGCCCCGCCCCCTCGCGCCGCACCCCGCCACCCTCCGCGAGATCCTCGATCAGCCGGCCGAGAAGCTGTCGGAAGCGGGGATCGATGCGCCCTTCCCGCAGCAGGGCGTCGAGGTCGCGCGGCGCGTCGTCGGCGAAACAGCCGAGATCGTGCAGCGCGCGGACCAGGTGGAAGCGGTGCAGGGCGGTCACGGCCTCGCGCTCGCGCACCGCGCGGGCGGCATCCACCGGCACGGCAGCCAGCGCCTCGACGCCCGCGGCCAGCATCGCCTGCCAGGCCGCATCGGCCGGCGCCGCCGGCTCCGGCACGGGGCGCCAGAGGCGGCGACCCTCGAAGGGAATCGGCGGCAGGCTGATCCGCCGAGCCGGCCGCGGCAGTGGCGCCTCGGCGAGCACGCCCATCTGCCAGAGCGCCAACCGCAGCCCGGCCTCGAAAGTCTCGGGAGAGGACTCGGCCAGATGCAGCGAAAGGCCCGGCCGCGCGGGCCAGTCCGGCCGGCCGGGCGCGGCGGCATCGGGCGCGGCACCCTCGCCGGGCGATTGCGGGCCCTGGTCGAGCGCGGCGAGCCAGGCGCGTGCTTCCTCCGGCGGCCGGGCGGCGAGCATCAGCGAGGCCTCGCCGAGATCGCGTCCCTCAAGCGTGACGCCGGGAAGGCCCGCGAGCCAGCGCGCGAGGCCCGCGAGCGCGAGCGGCGGCCCCGAGGGCGGCAGCGCCGGCTCCGCCCCGTCGCGCCAGCGGGCGAGGCGGGGCGGCAGCGGAATAGCGGCGAGGCCGAAGGGATCCCGCCCCGCGAAGGCGGCGCGCAGCCAGGCGGCAGCGGCCCCGGGCTCGGCGCCGGTCAGGCGGATCGCAGCGCCCCGCCCGCGCGCCAGGATGGCGGGCAGCGCGCCCCCGGCCAGGGCATCGAGCGCCGCGCCCGCACCGGCCGGCCCGGCGGCGAGGGCATAGGCGCGCAGCATCGCCTCCTCGCGCGGCAGGCCGGCATGGGCGAGGCTCCCGGCAAGGAGCCGCGCCTCCGCGCCCGGCCCGTCAAGGGCCTCGCGCAGCCGCGCCGCATGGCGCGCAAGCCCCGCGGGCGAGCGCGCGGGCACGGCGAAGGCCACCGGGCCGACGATCGGGGCCGCCTCGCCGCACGGGGCGGGCGGCGCCTCCTCCAGCACGACATGGCAGTTGGTGCCGCCGATCCCGAACGAGCTGACGGCGGCGCGACGCCGCCCCGCGCCCTGCTCCGGCGCGTCCCAGGGCAGGGCATAGGCGGGAAGGAAGAAGGGGCTCTCCTCGAGCCCGAGCGCCGGGTTCGGCTGCTCGGCATGCAGGGCCGGGGGCAGGGCGCGGTGGCGCAGCGCCAGCACCGCCTTGAGCAGGCTGGCGATCCCGGCGGCGGTGTCGAGATGGCCGAGATTCGCCTTCACCGAACCGAGCGCGCAGACCTGTCGCGCGGCCGTGTGCCGACGCCAGACCCGGGTCAGTGCCGCCACCTCAATCGGGTCGCCGAGCGGCGTACCCGTGCCATGCGCCTCGACCAGCCCGATGCCGGCAGGATCGACGCCCGCCATCGCCAGGGCCTCGGCGATCACGGCGGCCTGCCCCTCGATACTGGGCGCGGTGAAGCCGGCCTTGGCGGCGCCGTCATTGTTCACCGCCGAACCGCGCAGCACCGCCCAGACCTCGTCGCCATCGGCGAGCGCCTCGTCGAGGCGCTTCATGAGCACCACGGCGCAGCCATGGCCGATGCCGGTCCCGGCTGCGTCGGCCGAAAAGGGGCGGCAGCGCCCGTCAGGGGAGAAAATCATCCCCTCCCGGTGCAGGTAGCCGAGCGCCTGGGGGAAGGTGACGCCCACCCCGCCCGCGAGGGCGAGATCGCAGGCCCCGGCGCGGAGCTGCTCGGCGGCCATGTGCACGGCGACGAGCGAGCTCGAACAGGCGGACTGCACGGCCATGGCCGGGCCCGAAAGGTCGAGGCGGTAGGCCGTGCGCGTCGCGATGTAGTCCTTGTCGTTGCCGGTCAGGGCCTGGAAGACGCGCGGCGAGGCGAGCCGGAGCAGCATGGCGCGATCGGGGCGCACCCAGGTGCTCATGCGCGCGCAGCCGAACACTCCGATCGGCAGGCGCGGTCGCCCGCCGAGCCCCGCGACCTGCAGGGCCTCCGCCGCGCAGGCCAGGAAGAGGCGGTGCTGCGGGTCGGTCTCCAACGCCTCGGCCTCGCTCATGCCGAAGAACTCGGGGTCGAAGTCGCAGGCGGTCTCGAGCACGGCGCCCACCGCCACATGGTCGGGCCGCTTCGCCGTGGCGGGGTCGAGCCCGGCTTCGGCGCGTTCCTCGGCGGTGAAGGGGCGAAGCGCCTCGCGACCCTCGAACAGGAGGCGCCAGAAACTGCCGATGTCGGGCGCGCCGGGCATGCGGCAGGCGGCGCCGACGATCGCGACCGCCGCGTCCGTCCCGTCGGTCGCCTCGGCGGCGGCCTCGAAGCTGTTCAGCGCGTCGGAATCGGGCATGGGATGCTGTCCTGCGTCAGGAAAGGGATGAATCGGCGCGGGCCTGGCGACGCGCCTCGATGCGTCGGCCGGCACGAAGGGCGGGGGGCGGCCCCGTGCTGCGGCGCGGCTGCGGCGCCTGCGCGGTGGCCGAGGCGCCCATCAGGCCTTCGAGATGGCGTGCGAGGGCGGCCGGCGTCGTGTGCTCGAACAGGTCGACCACTTGCAGCGGCACGCCGAGATCCTGCCGCAGCACCTGGCACACGCGGATCAACGCGAGGGAGGTGGCGCCGGCCTCGAAGAAGTTCGTCTCGCGGGGCGGCGGCTCGCCGGTCTCGCGCGCGATCGCGGCGATGACCAGCGCCTCGAGCCCGGCGGAGGCGGCGGGTCCGGGCGCTCTGGTCTGCGTCGAGGGCAGAAGCGGCGCGGCGGGCTGCGTGCCCGGCGTGGCGAGACCGGCCTCCGCGCGTAGCGCGGCGATCGGCAGGGTCCAGGCGGCTTCCTCGGTGGCGAGGCGTTCGAGCAGCCTCGCCTCGGCCGTGAAGGCGGCATCGAGCAGCCCCGGCGGGAAGGCCGCCTCCAGCGCGTCCCAGTTCCAGTGCAGCGTGCCCTCCTCCTCGCGGACCTGGTGGTCGAGCACGACCTGCGGCGTCTGGGTGATGCCCCCGACGATGCGCCCGATGGGGGCGGCCGCGCCGACGCCCGCCGCGCCGAGCGCCGAGGTGAACACGAAGGGGCAGATCACGCCGCGTGCGCGGCCCGACCGCCGCGCCATCTCGCGCAGGGCGCGCACCGCCGAGACCTCGGCATAGGCGAGGTCGGCCGCGACCTGCGCCTGCACCGCGCCGATGGCGGCCGCCATGTCCGCCGCCCCGCCCCGGCATTCGAGCAGGATCAGCGAGGTGAAATCCCCCGCCACGAAATCGATGTCCGGATGCAGCGGCGGGCGCTGGAACAGCGTGAGGTTCAACGTGAACTCGGCCGAGGTCGCGAAGCACCGCAGCACCTCGGCATGGATGCCGATCAACACGGCATTCGCGGTCATGCCGCGCCGCTGCGCGTGGCGCTGCAGCGCCTGCCAGGCCGGGGCGGGCAGCATGGCGGCGCGGCGGCGGAAGCTGGGCCGTCCCTCCGGCACGGCGAGCAGCGGCCAGGCCGGCGCGGCGGGCAGCGTCTCCAAACGGCCGAGCCAGTGATCGAGCGCCGCGCGCCAGCGCGGCAGGCCTTCCGCCTGCCGCCGGGCGAGCACATAGTCGCGAAAGTCGCATCCGATCGGCGGCAGCGCCGCCCCCGGATCCGCCGCGCGCGCGAGCACGCCCCATTCGACGAGCAGCATGCCCATGCTGCGCCCGTCGAAGAGCATGTTCTCGAGCGACACGCAGAGCCGCATCGTCCCGTCCGAACGCCGGACGGCGCGGACGTCGAAGAGCGGCCAGCGGTCCGCCGGACGCAGCCGGTGCGACAGGTCCCGCCGGATCGCCTGGAGCGCCGCGCCCTCGGCCTCCGCGCCTGCCACCTCGACGAAGGGGATGGGAAGATCGGGCACGACAGGCAGCACGCGCTGACGCCCATCCTCTTCGATCACCGCGCGCATCATGGGATGACGGTCGATCAGCGCGCGCCAGCCACGCTCGACATCGGCACAGGCGAGGTCCGCGACCTCGATCTCGGCGTAGAGATGCGCCGAGACGCCGCCGAGCGCGAAGCCCTCGCGCCGGCCGATCCAGTACGCCTCCTGAACGTCGGTGAGCGGGAAGGGCGCGTGACGGTCGGCCGGGGCCGGCCGGAGCGCCGGCAGGTCGCCCGGCGACGGCACCGCTTCCGCCGCGCGGGAGTCGACAAGGGCGGCGAAGGCGCCGAGCGCGGGAGCTTCGAACAGGTCGCGCACCTGAACGGCGATGCCCGTCTCCCGGCGCAGCGCCTCGACGATGCGGACCGCGCTCAGGCTGTCGCCGCCGAGATCGAAGAAGGACTGTCCGGGGTCGGTCGCGGCGACGCCGAGGCTCGCCTCCCACAGCGCGGCGATGCGCGCCGCCATGCCCGAAAGCGCCCCCGCCGATCCGGCGGCGGCACGGCGGGCCGGTTGCGGCAGCCGGCGGCGATCCACCTTGCCCGTCGGGTTGAGCGGCAGCGCGGGCAGCAGCATCACCGATTGCGGCACCATGTAGGCGGGCAGGCGCGTCGCGGCGAAGGCCCGCAGCGCGCCGGCATCCTGCCTTTCGATCGCGGCCGGGAGCCGCGCGGCGAGCAGCGCGAAATCGTCCGCCGCGCTGGCCTGGTGCAGCGCGATCGCCTCGGCGAAGCCGGCCTCGCGCAGCGCCGCGCACCAGCGCTCGCCATCGACCTGCCACTGCCACAGCGCGCGGCGGAAATCGTCCGTCGCCGCCGGCCCGTCGCCGAGCAGCGCGACGGTGACGCGCTGGAGGTCGTTGTCCGCGGTGATCTCGGGTGCCAACAGCAGGCCCGCCGGACCGAGCAGCCCCGCGATCCGGCCGAGCTGCGCCGGGATGTCGCGCGTGCGGTGCAGCGCGTTGAACATCGCGACCGCGTCCCATCTGTCCTGCGCTGCCGCCGGGCGTGCCGGGTCGAGCAGCCGGAAGGCGACGCCGGGGTGCGCGGCGAAACCCGCCTCGGCGAACCGCCGACGCGCCTCTGCCAGGAAGGCGGCCGACCCGTCCGCGACCGTGAGGTGCCAGCCATCCGCCGGCAGCGCCCGCAGGAGGTCGAGGGCGGTCAGCCCGAACCGCGCTTCGAGATACAGGATGCGCAGCGGCTCCGCCCCGCCGCGCGCGTCGGCCAGCGCGGCCAGCGCCGCGCCCAGCGCCTCGGCCATCGCCGCGCCACCGGGGCTGCCGCGCGAGAGCGCCTCGGGCGACAGCGACAGGTCGCCCGCCTCGAAGAACAGCGAGAGTGCCTCGGCCTCCCCGCGCAGCACGGCCGCGCGGCGCGGCGCGTCGTCGCGCAGCCGGACCAGCGCCCCCGTATCGAGGCCCAGCCGCGCGGCCTCCGCCGCCAGCCCGTCCCAGGTCGTCTCGGCGAGACCGTTCGGCGCGAGCAGCACGGTGCCCTCTGGCCGCAGATCGCCCGCCTCGACCAAGAGGTCGAGCCAGTCGCGGAAGACGGGCGCCATCGCCTCGGCGATGCCGAAGCGGGCCGCCGTTTCCCGCCCGTCGAGCACGAGGGCGGTGCCGCCGGGAAGACCGAGCGCACGCAGCGTGTCGCGCACCACCTGGCAGGCGGCGCGGTGCAGCAGCGAGGCGAGCTCGGCCCGCCCGTGCCGTGGTGCCGTGGCGGCCAGCCGCGCCCGCGCGGCCGCCTGCGCGGCCTGCCAGCGGGCTTGCGCCATCGCCTCGGGCAGGGCGTCGATGCGGCGCACCGGATGGGCGGGGTCGTCGCCTTCCGCCTTGAGCACGGCCCAGGCATGAAGGCGGCGGCTGCGCGCCGTCCGGTCGGCGCCGGGTTCGGCGATCGCATCCACGACCGCCTGGGCCACGGCCGGATGCGCGGAGAGCGCGGCCTCGATCTCGCCGAGTTCGATGCGGTGCCCGCCGATCTTCACTTGCAGGTCCCGCCGGCCGAGGAATTCGAGCGTGCCGTCGGGCCAGTAGCGCGCGAGGTCGCCGGTGCGGTAGAGGCGCTCGCCGGTCGCGGGATGCGCGTAGAAGCTGGCCGCGGTGCGGTCCGCGTCGCCCTCGTAGCCGATCGCGAGCCCGATGCCGGCGATGTGCAGGTCGCCCTCCACCCAGTCGGGCCGGTGGCGTAGCGCCGCGTCCAGCACATGGTAGCGCTGGTTGGTCAGCGGCTGGCCATAGGGGATGGACGCCCAGTGCGGCAGGACCTCCTTCACCTCGAACCAGTTGGACCAGATCGAGGCCTCGGTCGCGCCGCCCAGCGCGATCAGGTGCGCCGTTCCGCCCGCCGCGCGCAGGCGGCCCGGCAGGCTGAGCGGCACCCAGTCCCCCGAGAGCAGCACCAGCGTCAGACGGCGCAGCGCCGCCGCGCGGCCCTCGGTCACCAGCATGTCGAACAGCGCGGGCACCGAGTTCCAGACCGTGACGCCCTGCGTCTCGATCAGCGAAGCCCAATGCGCCGGGTCGCGCCGGAGCCGCGCCGAAGGGAACACCACCGCGGCGCCCGCGGCGAAGGCGCCGAACAGGTCGAAGACCGAGAGGTCGAAGCCGAGCGCCGAGAGTGCGAGGACCCGGTCGGACGCGCCGACACCGAAGCGCCGGTTGATGTCGAGCACCGTGTTCACGGGGCCGAGATGGTCGAGCAGCACGCCCTTGGGCGTGCCGGTCGAGCCCGAGGTGTAGAGCAGATAGGCCGGGTCGCGCGGCCCGACCGCGCGGGGCGGCGGCGCGGCCGGTGCTGCGGGCGTCTCCCCTGCAAGCCGCGCCTCGAGCGCCACGACACCGAGCCGCGCCAGCAATGCCGCGGGCGCGGGCGCGAGCGGTCCCTCGTGCAGGGCGAGGCGGATCGCGGAATCGCGCAGGATCGCCTCGAGCCGGGCCTCCGGCTGTTCGGGGTCGAGCGGTACATAGACCGCGCCAGCGGCGAGGATCGCGAGCACCGCGAGCGCCTGGCAGGGCGATTTCGCCATGAGAACGGCGATGCGCGCGCCCGGCGGCGGCGCCTCGGCGCGCGCCGCCAGCGCCGCGGCGAGCGCGAGAGCGCGGCGCGCCAGGTCGTCATAGGTCCAGGCCGAGCCGTCGGCGTCGATCAGCGCAACGGCATCCGGCGCGCGCGCGGCGCTGTCGAAGAAGAGTTCGTGCAGCAGCCGGTCCGGCTCGGGCGCCGATGTCGCGTTGGCGCATGCACGCGCGGTGCGCTGGCCCTCGGGCAGCAGATCGCCGAGCGGCGCTTCCCATGCCGCGTCCGCGGCGCCGAGGCGTTCGAGCAGCGTCCGGTGCGCCTCGACCATGGCATCGAGCACGCCTTCGGGGAACAGCGCTTCGACGGCATCCCAGTTGCAGACCAGCGCGCCGCCGATCTCCATCACCTGGTGGTCGAGCATCACCTGCGGCGTCTGGGTGATCGCGAAACCCTGCCGCGCAAGCAGCCCGGGCGCCTGTCCCGCGACGCCGAACTGGCTCGTGAAGACGACGGGCAGCATGAGCCGTTCGTCCTCCGGCCGTGCCCGGTTGATCAGGCGCAGCACCTCGGTCGCATCGCAGGCGCGATGCTCCAGCACGTCGAGCATCGCGGCATGCAGCGCCGCGGCGTGCTCGGCGAAGGGGCGCGCCGCGCGGTGGTCCACCGGCAGCGGCGCGACCGCCGTGAAGTCGCCGATCAGCGCGCCGACATCCGGGTGCCAGGGCCGCCGGTCGAACAAGGTCAGGCTGAGGGTGAAGTCCTGGTTCGCGCTCCAGCGCGCGATCACCTCGGCATAGAGGGCCAGCAGGAACGAGGCGGGGGTGAGGCCGCGCGCCGCGATGCGCGCCCGGGCCGCTGCCCAGGCTGCCGCGTCGAGGCCGCTGCGCCGGCCCGTGAAGCGCGGTGCGGCAATGCTCTCGGGCCGCATGGCAAGCGGCAGGCGCGGCGCCGGCGGCAGCGTCTCGGCCCGCGTCTCCCAGAAGGCGCGGGCGCGCGCATGCTCCTCCGCCCAGCCGCTCGCCGGGTTCTGTCGCGCCACCACGTAGTCGCGGAAGGTGATGCCGATCGGCGCCAGCCCCGCGGCGGCGGCGTCGCCGCCGTGCCGCAGCAGGCTCTCGAATTCGCCAAGCAGGAGCTGCGCGGCCGTCGCGTCCGCGATCAGGAGGTCGAGGCTGACATGCAGCCGCACGCCCCCGCCGGCACGCCGCGTCGCGCGCAGGGCGAACAGCGGCCAGGCATCCGCCGGGTGGATGCTGTGCGACATCTCCTGCCGCCAGGCTTCGAGATGCGCCGCTTCCTCCGCCGCGGCCATGCCGCCGAGATCGCGCGTCTCGATGGCGTAGCGCGGCACCTCCGCCAGCACGCGCTGGCGGGCATCGCGGCCGAAGACGGTGCGCAGCGCGTCGTGACGCCGCACCAGGAGGTTCCACGCCGCTTCGGCGCAGGCGATGTCGAGACTGTCGAGGTCGATCTCGAGATAGGCATGGCAGGCCACGTTGCCCAGAAGCAGGCCCGGATTGCGGCCGACCCAATAGGCGTGCTGCAGCGGCGTCAGCGCGAAGGGTTCGTGCCGCGCGGCAATGTCCGCCGCGATGCCGAAGCCCGGCGCGGCCTGCGGTGGGGTGCCGGCCCCGGCGACGAGCGCCTCGATCGCCGCGAGCGTCGGCGTCTCGAACAGCCGGCGCAGGGGCAGCGCGACGCCGAGGCGCGTCTCGATGCGCTGCGCGATCTCCATCGCCAGGATGGAATCCATGCCGAGCGCGACGAGGTTCGCATCCGGGGCGAGCGTCGCGGGATCGAGGCGCAGCGCCTCGCCGACGATGGCGCGCGGCGTGAGCGCATCCGCCGGATCGGCAACGGTCCGGGCAGGTTCCGCCCGGGTCCCGGCAAGCGGCGCCATCAGGCCGCTGCCGGTCACTGCCTCGTGCAGCGCCGCGAGCCGCGGCCAGACGATGTCCGCGACCACGACCGAGGGCGGGACCGGACGGCCGAGCAGCGTCGCGAGCCGCGCCAGGTACCAGGCCGGCGGCGCGACCGCGATGCCGGCCGCCGCCAGCGCCTCCCGCGCGCCCGCGGCGCCGGCCATGCCCTCGCCGTCCCACGGCCCCCAGGCCAGGGCGAGACCGGGCAGCCCCGCCGCGCGCCGGGCTGCCGCCATCGCGTCCTGGAAGGCATTGACCGCCGCGTAGCCGAGCTGCTGGCGCGAGCCCCAGACGCCCGCGATGGAGCTGCAAAGCACGAAGTGGTCGAGCGGCAGATGCCGCGTCGCCCGGTCGAGGTGCAGGCTCCCCTCCACCTTGGCCGCGGCCAGGCGCCGGTAGTCCTGCCCGGTCGCGGCGCCGAGCGGCCCGACCAGGCCGAGACCCGCGCAGTGGAACACGCCGCGCAGCGGTGGCCCGCCGGCGATTTCGCGCAGCATCGCCTCGACCGCCGCCGGGTCGGCGATGTCGCAGGCGATGGCGCGCGCCGCCGCGCCGGCCGAACCGAGTTCGGCGAGCAGCGCCTCTCCCGCCGGACCCGGCGGCCGCCGGGCGGCGAGGATGATGTGCCGCGCCCCCGCGGCGGCGAGCCAGCGCGCGATCGCCGCGCCGATCCCGCCGAAGCCGCCGACGATGAGATAGGCCCCGTCACCGCGGATCGGCGCGGTCGCGGCCGGCGCCGGATCGGCCGCAAGGGGCTGCAAGCGGGGGCGCAGCGCACCCCCGCCGCGCAGGGCCAGCACCGGCACCGAGGCGCCGAGCAGCGCCCCGATCGTCGCCGCCTCGATCTCGGTGGCCGGATCGAGATCGGCCATGACGATGCCGAGGCCGGCGCATTCGGCCATCAGCGACCAGGTCGCGCCCCAGGCGAGCGCCGCGCCGGGGCGCGGCGCGGTGTCCCCGGCCGCCGTCGCGCCGCGCGTCGCGACGACGAGGCCTGCGCCGCGATGGGCGCGGTCGAGACGCGCGGCGAGGGCGAAGAGTTCCTCGATCACCGCATGGTCGGGTTCCGTGCCGAGGTCGAGCGCACGGAGGAAGAGCACCTGCACATCGGGCCGCAGTGCGGCATCGAGCCCGCGCGCATCGCGCCCGTCCACCGCCGCGACTTCGATGCCGCGCGCGCGCAGCGCGGGAACCAGGCGGCCGGCCACGCCACCGTGGTCGGGCACCACCACCAGCCGTGCCGGCCAGACCGGATCGGGCAGCGCCATCGCCTCCCAGTGCAGGGCGAAGAGCCCGTCGGCCTCCCCCGCCATGGCGGTGGCAGGCGGCGGCGCCACGGCGGCCACGGCGGGCAGCGCGTACCAGTGCGGGCGGCGCTCGAAGGGATAGAGCGGCAGCGCCTCCGGCGAGGGGAGGGCGCCCGGCAGGATCTCCGCCCAGTCGAGCGGCTGGCCCGCGGCGTGCAGCGCGGCGAGGCTGCCGCCCAGCACCGCAGCATCGGCCCGCGCGGGATCGAGCGAGGGGAGCATGAGCGGCGCTGCCCCCGCGCCCCAGGCGCGGCGCGCCAGCGGCAGCAGCACCGGGCGCGGCCCGATCTCGATCAGGACGTCGCAACCGAGCCGCCGCATCGCCGCGACCGCGTCGGCAAAGCGCACGGGGGCCAGGGCGTGCTCGGCCCAGTAGGCGGGACCGGTGGTCTCCGCGGCGTCGACCGGCGCGCCGCGCAGGGTCGAGACCAGCACCGCCTCCTCCCGTCCCGGCGCGAGGCCGGCGGCGGCCGCGCGCAGTGGTTCGGCAACGGGCGTCATCATCGGCGAATGGAAAGCGTGCGAGACGTCGAGTGGCCGCGCCGTCACGCCGCGCGCCGCGGCCCGTTCCGCGGCCGCCGCGACCGAGGCGGCCTCGCCGGACACCACCACCGCGTCGATCGCGTTGACGGCGGCGAGGGAAATGGCGGGGAGGCCGGCGATCAGCGCCGCGGCCTCGGCCGCCCCGATCGGCAGCGCCAGCATCGCGCCCGCCGGCAGCGCCTGCATCAGTCGCCCGCGCGCGGCGACCAGGCGAGCCGCATCCGCGAGGCCGAGATGCCCTGCGGCAACCGCGGCGGCGAACTCGCCCACCGAATGCCCTGCGACCAGGGCGGGCTGCACGCCGAAGCGCCGCCACAGCGCGGCCAGCGCGTGACCCAGGGCAAAAAGCGCCGGCTGGGCGAGTTCTGTCCGCCGGAGCGCCGCCGCCTCTCCCTCATGCATCGCCGCGATGATTGAAAGTCCGAGATGCGGGGCGAGCGCTGCGTCCGCCTCGGCGAGCGCCGCCCGGAAGGCGGGGCAGGCGGCGGCGAGGCCGCGCGCCATCCCCGCATGCTGCGCCCCCTGGCCGGTGAAGAGGAAGCCGATGCGCGGCGGCGCCGTGGCGCCCCCCGGGTTCAGCGCCAGCACCGAGGCGCGCAGCGAGTCCGCATCGGTGCCGAGGGCGCAGCCGCGCAGTTCCAGATGGGACCGCAGCCTGCCCGCGCCGCGGCAGAGCGCAGGCAATCCGGCTGACGGAATTGCCGCCAGGCGGTCGGCCCAGGCCTCGCGCAATGCGGCGAAGGCGGCCTCGGATCGCGCCGAGACCGGCAGCATCAGCCACGGCATCGCGCCATCCGCCGGCACCGCAATCCGGGCGGGTGCCTGCTCGACCAGCGCCTGGGCGATGGTGCCCGAGAAGCCGAACGAGGTGACGCTGGCGCGGCGCGGCCGGTCGAACGCCGGCCAGGGCTCCGGCGCCGCCGGCAGGCGGGCGGGGATTCGCGCGAGATCGATCGCCGGGTTGAGCCGATCGAGGGGATGCGGCGGCACCACGCCGCGGCCCATCGCGGCGATGGTCTTGATCAGCCCGGCGATGCCGGCGGCCGCCTCCAGGTGGCCGATCACGATCTTGGCCGTACCGATCAGCAGCGGCGCCGCGCGCGGGCCGGCGAAGACCTCGGCGAGCGAACGGAACTCGATCGGGTCGCCCAGGCGCGTGCCGGTACCGTGCGCCTCGACATAGTCGACATCCGCCGCGCTCCAGCCGGCCCGCGCGAGGCCGTTGCGCATCAGCGCGACGCGCGCGGCCGGGTCGGGCACGGTCAGCCCGCTGCGCGCGCCTTCCTGGCGCAGCGCGGTGCCGGCGATGACGGCGTGGATGCGGCGCCCCTGGGCCTGCGCGTCCGACAGCCGCGCGAGGACGAGCATGCCGCAGCCCTCGCCGCGCACATAGCCGTCGGCCGCGGCGTCGAAGGTCTTGCACCGGCCGTCGGCGGCGAGCATGCCGGCGCGTCGCAGCGCCGCCTCGACATCGGGCGAGAGCAGCACCTGGACGCCGCCCGCGAGCGCGAGATCCGCATCGCCCGAGACGAGGCTGCGGCAGGCGAGATGCAGCGCGGCCAGGGAGGAGGAGCAGGCGGTGTCCACCACCACGGCCTCCCCTTCGGTGCCGAGGATGTGCGCGAGCCGCCCGGCCGCGGCCGCCGGCGCGTTGCCCGTGCCGTAATGCGCGTCGAGCGCCGCGCCCGCCCCGGCCGCAAAGGGCAGGCAACCGTATTCGCCCGCCGTCATGCCGAGATGGATGGCGACGGCGCGCCCCTTCAGCGCGAGCGGCGGGATCCCCGCATCCTCCAGTGCGTGCCAGCCGGTATCGAGCACCAGCCGGTGCTGCGGGTCGAGCGAGGCGGCCTCGCGCGGGGAGAGGCCGAAGAAGGCGGCGTCGAACCCCTCGATCGCCGCGAGCAGATGCCCCTCGCGCCGGCTGCCGGCGCGCGTCTCGGTGCGCTTGGCCGGGCTGCCTTCGAGCAGCAGGTCGAGGAAGGCGGTCGGATCGGTGCGGTCCCCGCGCTCGCCGCCGGGCATGCGGCAGCCCATGCCGATCACCGCGACCGCATCCTCGCGCACCGGCGCGGCGGGCAGGCGCGCAGGGGCGGGGCGATCCTCCGCCGCGAGGCGGTCGAGCAGGTGCGCGGCGAGCCGGCCCAGGGTCGGCGCCTCGAAGGCAAGGGTTTCTGGCAGTCTGAGGCCGAACGCCGCCTCGATGCGCGCCGCGGCCTCCGCCGCTCCGGCGGAATCGAGACCGAGATCGAAGAAGCCGGTCTCCTCCGGCAGCCTTTCCCCGGGTCGCCCGAGCAGCGGCGCGAGAATGCTGTTCAGCGCATCCGTCACGAGCAGGCGTCGCTCGGCGGGCCCGGCGCGGCGCAGGCGGGTCGCGAGGCTCTCCTCCTCCTCCTCCTCCGGCGCGGCGTCGGCGAGCATGGCCGTGGCGGCCTGCCCCTCCGCTTCGCCCCAGCGCCGCTCGGCGATGATCGCCAGCTCGCCGGCAAGCCATGCGCGCCGCATCTCGAGCCGGCGCACCTTGCCGCTGGTGGTCCGTTTCAGCGTGCCCTGGCGCAGCAGCCCGACCGCGTGCAGCAGGATGCCGTGCTCCGCCGCCACATGCGCGCGGATCGCCTCGATCAGGCGTGCATCCGCCGCCGCATCCGCGCGCGCGGCCTCGTGCAGCAGCACCGCCGCCTCGCCGGCCGGCGTCTCGACGGCGAAGCAGGCGCCGGCCCGCGGCGGCAGGCGCGGATCGAGCCGGTCGAGACCGTCTTCGATATCGGCGGGGTAGTGGCACCTGCCGCGCAGGATGATGGCATCCTTGATGCGCCCCGTGACGAGCAGGCGCGGGCCGATCAGCACGCCGAGATCGCCCGTGCGCAGGAAACGGCCGGCCGGCGTCCCGTCCGCGTTGCGCAGCACGGCGCGGAAGACCGATTCGCTCTCCGCCGGGCGGTTCCAGTAGCCCGGGCCGATGGAGGGGCCGGCGAGCCAGATCTCGCCCACCATGCCCTCCGGGCGCTCCTGCGCGGTCTCGGGATCGACGATGCGCAGGTCGAAACCGACCGGGTGATCGCTGCACGCCGCGAGGTCGCGGCCGCCGGGGGCGGCCGGCTCGGCCGGCACGGCGCGCCCCTCGCGCAGCGCCGCCGCATCGAGCCTGACCGGCGCGAGCCCGTCACTGCGCACCACCGCGCCGGCCAACAGCGTTGCCTCGGCCAAGCCGTAGCTCGGGCAGATCGCCGCCGCGCGCAGCCCGGCGGCGCGGAAATGCGCGTGGAAGGCCGCAAGCGTCGCGGGACGGATCGGCTCGGCGCCGATCGTGACGCGCCGGACGCTGGACAGGTCGAGGCTCGCGACCGCCTCCGCGGGCACCTTTCGCACGCACAGGTCGAGCGCGAAGTTCGGCGCCGGCAGAACCGTCGCGCGATGCTCGGAGGCGAGCCGCAGCCAGAGCAGCGGGTCCTGCACGAAGCGCGCCGCGGGCATGAGCACCGAGCATCCTCCGGCATGCAGCGGATAGAGGACGCCGGCGATCAGCCCCATGTCGTGGTGCAGCGGCATCCAGTTCGCCATCACGAAGTCGGGCGTCGGCGGGTGCACATGCCCCATGGTGAGGTAATTCGCCGCGAGCGCGGCATGGGTGTTGATCACGCCCTTCGGGTCGCCGGTCGAACCCGAGGTGTATTGCAGGAAGGCGATGTCCTGCGCGCCCGGGAGCGGCCTTGCGGTGCGCATGCCGGGCGCGGCGTCATCGAGATGGATGGCGGCCAGCCGGTGCGCGGTCAGGAACCCCTCGAAGGCGGCGGCCGAGGCGGCGGCGATGGCGCGCAACGTCACGACGCCGGCGGCGCCGCAATCGGCGGCAATGTGCGTGAGCTTCGCGAGCACGCGCGCGAGCCGCGACGGGCCCGGCAGGTTGACCGGCACGGCGATCACCCCGGCGCGGAAGCAGCCGAGCATCGCCTCGACATACTCGATCCCGCAGGGCAGCAGGATCAGCACGCGCTCGCCCTTCGCGAAGCGCGCGGCGAGGGCGGCGGCCAGCGCCTCCATCCGCTCCGCGAGCCCCGCCCAGTCGCGGTCGCCGGCCGGCGCGCCGGGACCGCCCGAGAAGCGCAGCGCGATGCGGCCCGGATCGCGCGCCGCGTGCGCGGCGATGCGCTCGGGAAGACTCTGCACGACGTCCGAACTCATGACGCGGCCTCCGTGATCGGCGTCCTGGACGCGATGCGCACAAGGAAGTCGGCGATGGCCCGCGCGACGGCAGGCGCAGCCGGCTCGCGCAGCAGGCCCCAATGGTCCGCGTCGATGGCGAGCGCCTCGGCGCGCGCGGGCAGGATCTCCGCCCAGGCAGGCTCGGGGACGGGCCAGCCGGCCTCGCGCCGCGCCGCCCAGAGGCAGAGGGCCGGGCAGGTAACAGGCACGGGCCGGAAGGCGGCGAGCGCGCCGATCTGCCCCTCGACGATCCGCGCGAGCCAGGGCGGTGCCTCGTGCCCGAGTGCCGCGGCACGCGCCGCGAAGGCCGCATGCGCCCGCCAGTCCACCGGATCGAGCAGCACCAGCCCCGCGACCGGCAGACCCGTCCGTGCCCGCCGCGCGGCGAGAGCCGCTGCCAGCACCGCACCGGAGGACCAGCCGCCGAG
>CAZTNV010000001.1:59515-76685 GCA_964615535.1 uncultured Mycobacteriaceae bacterium
CAGCAGCGGCCGCCCTGGCCCGAGATCGTGCAGCAGCGGCGCCGCCACAGCCTCGGCGGCTGCGTCCGGCTCCGCCGCGAAGCGGTCGGGCCCGGCGCGGCCCGGGTCGGCCACCCTGATCTCCGCCGCCGTGCCGAGCGCCGCCTCGAGCGCCGCAAAGACGCGCGCTGCGCCGTCGCTGCCGGGGAACAGCAGCAGCAGCGGCCGGTCCTGGGCTGCTGCCACCCCGGCCGCCTCGATCCGCTCGGCGAGGGCGGCGAGGTTCGGCGCCTCGAAGATGCTGCGCACCGGGATGTCGCGGCCGAAGGCGTCGCGCAGCCGCTGCACGAGCCGGATGGCGAGCAGGCTGTCGCCGCCGCTGCGGAAGAAATTGGTCTCCGCCGATACTGACGTCAGCGCCAGCAGTTCGGACCAGATCGCGGCCAGGCGCGTCTCGGTCGCGCCGCGCGGCGCCCGCCCGCCCGCCGCGGCGAGGGCCGCGGCAGGGCGTAGCGCGGCCAACGCGCGCCGGTCCACCTTGCCGTTCGGGCCGAGCGGCAGCGCATCGAGCAGCGTGATGCTCGACGGCAGCATGTAGGCCGGCAGCCGTTCGGCCAGGTGGGCCTGCAGCGCCTGCGGCTCCGGACCGGGGCGGCGCTCGGCCAGGAGCACGTGCTGGCCGATGCCGAGGATTTCGCCCGCCGCATGCAGCAGGTCGAAGCGCGCCTGGTCGAGCGCGTTCCGCCATGCCGGCACGTCGATCAGCGGCAGACCTTCGGCGGCCCGGAAATCGGCGAAGGCGCCGAACCCCTCCAGGAAGCCGCCGGTGATCATCTGCACCGGCGTGTTCGCCGTCGCCTCGATCAGCATCAGCCGCCCGCCTGGGGCGAGCAGCTCGCGCAGCCAGGACAGGCTGCGCGGCAGGTCGTGCGCATCGTGCATGACGTTCGCCGCGACGATCAGGTCGAACCGGTCGATCGGCAGGCCCTGGCCGGCGGGCTCGCGGTTGATGTCGAAACGCGCCGTGGTGAAGCCCGGCACCTTGCCGAAACGGTCGCGCGCGGCATCGAGGAAGAACAGCGAGACGTCGGTGAAGACGTAGCGGCAGCCGGTCTCCTCGATCACCGGCAGCAGGGGCGAGGTCGCGGCGCCGACTCCGCCGCCGACCTCGAGCACCGCCATGTCCGCCCGGCGTGGCGCTGCGCGCAGCATGGCCGTCGCGACCGCCGAAAGCCCCTCGGCCGCCGGGTTGCGCAGATAGAGGCTCGTCGCCGTCTCGACCGTCGCGCCGGGAAAGAGGAGTTCGAGCGGCGCCCGGCGCCCGGCGACGAGGTCGCCCGCCGAGGCCGCGCAGGCGGCGATCCAGCCGGTCAGCAGTTCGCCGCCCGGCCAGGTGGGCAGCGCGCATAGCGCGCCGATCGCCGCATCGAGGTCGCCGTCCCGCGCACCGAGCCCGCGCCACTGCCGGACGAGGCCCGTGAAGCGCGGATCGGGCGCGAGCGTGCCGGCATCGATCGCGGCCAGGGTGCGCGCAATGGCGATGCGCGCGACCGCGTCGGCGGCGGCCTGCACGGCGCGGACGCGATCGAGCGTGGCTGCGGGCACCGCGGTCTCGGCCGCGGCGGCGGCCCGTCGAATGGCCTCCAGGTCTGGTCGCGGCGATCCGGGCGGCGGCGGGGCTTCGATGGCGAAGGCGGCGATGCCGCGCGCGCCGTCCGGGCCCCCGGTGACGATCGCCACCGCGTCGCGGATGCCGGGAGCGGCGGCGAGGACCGCCTCGATCTCGCCAAGCTCGATCCGGTGCCCCGCGATCTTCACCTGGGTATCCTCGCGGCCGAGGAACTCCAGCGTGCCGTCCGGCCAGTAACGCCCGCGATCGCCCGTGCGGTAAAGCCGCGCGCCGTCCGCGCCGCGGATGAAGGCGGCCTTCGTCAGCGCCTCGTTGTTCCAGTAGCCCTCGGCGAGCCCGGCGCCGCCGATGTGCAGATCCCCGGCCACCCAGTCCGGCCGGTCGCGCCCCTCGCGGTCGAGCACGCGGAAGAACTGGTTCGCGAGCGGGAAGCCGTACGGGATGCTCCGCCAATGCGCGGGCGGATGCCCGACCTCGATCACGTTCGACCAGATGGAGGCCTCGGTCGCGCCGCCGAGCGCAAGGAACCGCGCGGCAGGGGCGGCGGCCCGCAGCCGCTCCGGCAGGCCGAGCGGCACCCAGTCGCCGCTCAGCATCGCCGCGCGCAAGGGAAGACCGCCGCCCGCAGCCTCGTCCAGCAGGAGTTCGAGCAGCGCGGGTACCGAGTTCCAGACGCTGACGCGATGCCGGCGCACGAGATCGAGCCAGTGCCGCGGATCGTGGCGCAGCGCCTCGTCGCAGAGCACGAGCGCGCCGCCGGCGGCGAGGGTGCCGAAGATGTCCTGGACGGAGAGGTCGAAGCCGAGCGAGGAGACGCCGAGGACGCGATCCTCCGGTCCCAGGTCGAGCCGGCGGTTGATGTCGGCGATCGTGTTCCAGGCCGCCGCGTGCCGTGTCGCTACGCCCTTCGGCCGCCCGGTTGAGCCCGAGGTGTAGATGATGTAGGCGAGGTTGGCGGGTGCGCCGCGCGGAACATGATGCGGCATGCGGGTCGCGGGCGGCCCCGGGTGCAGACGCACCGGCCAGGGCACGTCCTCGCGCATCGTGATCAACGCGGCGGCGGCGGTATCCTCGAGGATGAGCGCGAGGCGCGCCGCAGGCGTCTCGGCAGGCACCGGCACATAGGCGGCGCCGGCGTCGAGCGCGCCCAGCACGGCGGCGATCTGGCCGCACCCGCGCGGCAGGCAGACCACGATGCGGTCCCCTTCCGCGACGCCCTCCGCTTCGAGGCGCAGCGCGACGGCCGAGGCTTCCGCCGCCAGCCGTCCGTAGCTCCAAATGCCTTCGGAGGCGATCAGCGCCGGCCGGTCGGGCGCCGCATTGGCACCCGCGCGGAAGCCATCCTGCAGGCGGCGCGGGGCGATCTCCTGCGTCGTGGCGTTGGCGCGGGCGCGCGCTTCGTGCTGCGCGGCGGGCAGCAGGGCCGGCGGCGGCGTGTCCCACGCGGCCTCCATCGCGGCGAGGCGGTGCAGCAGGGCGCCATAGGCCTCGAACATCGCCGCGACCATGCCCTCGGGAAACAGCGCGTCGATGGTGATCCAGTTGTAGTGCAGCGCCCCGTGGCGGACCATGACCTGATGGTCGAACCAGACCTGTGGCGTCGCGGTGTGCACGATCTCGGGTTCCGGCAGCAGCGCCGGTCCCGCGCCGGGCGAAGCGAGCGCGTCGATGTCGAGGCCGAGCAGGCTGGTGAACACCACGGGCATCGGCGCGCCGCGCAGGCTGCCTTCGCGCCGGCCGAGCGCGCGCATCACCTCGATGCCGCTGAAGGCGCGGTGCGACAGCGCGACCCAAGTCTCCTTCTGCAGCGCGCGGGCCCGCGCGGCGAAGGCCGAGCCGGGCTCGGACGCGGCGCGCGGCACGATGACGACCGAGGTGAAGTCGCCCACCAGCCCATCCACCTCGGGGTGCAGGCGCTCGCGGTGGAAATGCGTGAGGTTCAGGCAGAAGGCCTCCTCGCGCGACCATTGCCCGAGCACCTCCGCATAGGCGGCGAGCAGCGCGCCGGAACCCGTCAGGTTGCGCGCCTGGGCGAAGGCCTCGAAGCGCCGCCATTCGGCGGGCGCCAGCGTGGCGTGGCGCAGGACGAAGTCGGGCGCCACAATGTCCTGCGGCGCGCGCGCGAGCGGGAGTTGCGGCGCGGCCGGCAGCGACGGCAGGCGGGCCTGCCACCAGGCGCGGTCGGCCTCGCGGCGGGCGGCGCCCAGCGCCTCGCGGCCGCGGACATAGTCGCGAAACGTGATCGACAGGGGGGCCAGGGGTGCCGCCGGGTCGGCGTAGAGGCGTTCGAGCTCGCCCAGGATGATGTGGAAGCTCTGGACATCGACGGTGAGCAGGTCGAGGTCGATGTGCAGGCGGAGTTCGGCCGGACCAAGCCGCGTCACCTGCACCGCGAAGAGCGGCCAGCGGGAGGCGTCGGCCACACGGTGCTGCAACGTGGCGCGGATCGTCTCGAGACGGTCCGCGCGCACCGCCTCGGGCAGGTCCGAGAGATCTTCGACCGGCGGGGCGTAGTGCGGCACCTCCGCCAGGATCTGCTGCTCGCCCGAGGGCAGGACGATCGCGCGCAGCATGCCGTGCCGGGCGACGATGCGGTTCCACGCCGCTTCGAGCCGAAAGATGTCGAGCGCGGCGAGGCACCACTCGAAATAGGCGTGGCAGGCGACGTTGCCCAGATCGAGCGCGCCGCTGCGGCCGATCCAGTAGGCATGCTGGATGTCGGTCAGCGCGAAGGGCTGGTGCGCGCCGGCCGGATCGGGGCGCAGGACCGCCGGCGGAGCATGGTGGGCTGCGCTCGCGTTCATGGGGCAAATCCTTGCGGCGGGGGCGGCGTCAAGGCGGGGATGCGGCGCCAGCCGGGCGCCTCGCGCAGCGCGTGCCAGAGGGCGGCGTAGCGCCCGCCAGCGGCGATCAGCGCCTCATGCGTGCCGGACTCGCGTATCCGGCCATCCTCGACGAGGAGGATCTGCGCGGCCTGACGCACGGTCCAGAGCCGGTGCGCGATGACCAGCACGGTGCGACCGCGGAGCAGGGCACCGAGCGCCTCCTGCACCAGCCGCTCGTTCTCGACGTCGAGGGCGGAGGTGGCCTCGTCCAGAAGGATCAGCGGGCTGTCCTTGAGGAAGAGTCGCGCGAGCGCGAGGCGCTGGCGCTCCCCGCCCGAGAGCATCGCGCCGCCGTTCTGCAGCACGGTGTCGAGCCCGTGGGGCAGGCGCTCCAGGATGTCGCCGCAGCGTGCCGTCGCGAGCGCCGCGCGCAACGCGGCATCGTCCGCTCCCGGTCGCGCGAGCAGCAGGTTCTCGCGCAGGCTCAGCGAGAAGAGAGTGACGCCCTGCGAGACGACGCCGACCAGCGCCGCGATGCGCTCGGGGGCGAGGGTGGCGATGTCGGCGCCGCCCAGCGTCACCCTGCCGCTGCGCGCATCCCATTCCCGGGCGGCGAGGCGCGCGATCGTGGTCTTGCCGGCACCCGTCGGCCCGGCGATGGCCGTGACCTCGCCGGACGCGGCCTCAAAGGTGACGGCTTCCAGCACCGGCGCATCGCCATAGGCGAAGCCGACCTCCTCGAAGCGCAGCCCCGCGCCTTCGGGCGATGCACCTTCCGGCCTGAGCGCCGGCACGGGTATCGCCAGGACGTCCTCGATGCGGTCGAGCGCCGCTTCGAGCTGGCGCAGCAGGGCGGTGAACTCCACCGTCTCGGCGAGAGGCGCGAACAGGCGCAACGACATCAGCAGAAGCAGCAGCGCCTCGGCCGGCCTGATCCGCGCCTCTGCGAGCGCGTCGGTCACGACCCAGAGCAGCAGCGCCGCGCCCAGCCCCAGCGCGACGGGCGCGGCGATGGCGGGCATCACGAAGCGCCAGGTGATGGCCCGACCGCTGCGCCGCGACTCCTCGAGCGCTGCCTCGAGCCGCCCGAGCCGTCCCTCCGCCAGGCCGAAGGCGCGCACCACGCGCATGCCCTGCACGAACTCCAGCAGCCGGGCGTTCAGCGCCGCCGTGGCTGCCGCGCGCCGCGCGCTGGCGCGGCCCATCATGCGCTGGCTCGCGCCGATCACCAGGAGCGCGAGGATGAGCGCCACGCCAAGCGCGCCGCCCGCCATCGGGTCGAGCAGCAGAGCGATGGCGATGGCGACCGGCGGCAGGCTCGCCGCCGCCACCAGGCGCGGCAGCAGCATGGCCGGCACGATCTCGATGGCGGTGACGTCCTGCATCAGCACGGCGGTGAGGTCGCCGCTTTCGCGCTGGCGGAGTTGCCCCGCGGGCAGCTTCGCCATATGGTCGAGCAGGCGCTCGCGCAGCGCCGCCGTCATGCGGTATCCCGCCGCGTAGCCGATCGCGGCGCCGCGATGCGCGCACAGCCCTTGCGCGAGATAGGCCGTGGCCAGGGCCACGAAGGCGAGGACGGGCGTCAGCGTCCATGCCGCAACTCCGGCCCCGCTGTCGAGCAGGCCGCGCAGCGCGACGAAGACCACGAGGAAGGGCAGCGCCGTCAAGACCGCTTCGAGCAAGCGCCAGCGCGCCGCGCGCAACAGGGCCGCCCGCTCGGCGCCGGCGATGGCGAGGATGCGCGCGAGCGTCCTCATGGTGATGCCTCCTCCGGGAGCGCAGGGGCGGTCCCTGCCGGGATGCCCCAGGCGAGGTTTTCCTGCTGCAGCCGCCAGAGCGCCGCATAGCGCGGTGCGGTCGCGAGCAGCGCGTCATGCGTGCCGCAAGCGACGACCTGCCCGGCTTCCATCAGCGCGATGCGGTCGCAGCCCGCCACGCTGTCCAGCCGGTGGGAGATGACGATGATCGAGCATTCGCCGGCCAGCCGCCCGATCGCATCCTGCAACAGGATCTCGTGCAGCGCGTCGTTGGAACTCGTCGCCTCGTCCAGCAGCAGGATCGGGCTTCGGGCGAGGATGGCGCGGGCGAGCGCGATGCGCTGGCGCTGCCCGCCGCTCAGCCGCGCGCCGCCCTCGCCGAGGGGCGTGTCGAAGCCCTGCGGCAGGCCGGCGATGAAGCCGGTGCAATGGGCGGCGCGGGCGGCGGCCTCGATCTCCTCGTCGGTCGCGCCGGCCCGGCCCAGGCGGATGTTTTCCCGCACCGTGTCGTTGAACAGGAACACGTCCTGATCCACCACCGCAACCAGGCACGCGACGGCGGCGGGATCGCAGGCCGCGAGATCCGTGCCGCCGATGCTGATCCGCCCCTCGGTCGGATCGAGAGCACGGCCGATCAGGCGGCCGAGGCTCGTCTTGCCGGCGCCGGACGGACCGACGATGGCGGTGATCCCGCCCTGCGGGATGCACAGATCGACGGCATCGAGGATGCGGTGCCCGCCGAGGGTGAGCCCCACCCCCTCGAAGACGATGTCGCCACCCTGCGGCGGCGGCGCGGGTTCGGCCGGGCATGGCGCGAGCGGTGCCTCGAGCAGGGCGCGGATCTTCGTCTCCGCCTTCTGCACGCGCAGCAGGATCTCGGTGTAGACGGCAAGGCGCAGCAGCGGCATCCCGAAGCCGGTTGCAGCCAGCAGGCAGAAGACCAGTGTGCCGGTGCCGACTCCGCCCGCCGCATGGAGCCAGAGGCCGAGCGGCAGCACGAAGAGGGGCGAGGCGCCGATGACCACGGTGTAGAGCACCCAGGCCGGCATCCATTCGCGCCGCCAGGCTTCGGAAAAGGCCAGGAGATCCCGGATCTCGCCACGCATCTGCTCGGTGATGCGGCCCGCGCCGGGCAGGGTGCGCAGCGTGGACAAGCCTTGCACGAGTTCGACGGCGGTTCCGTTCACGCGGCCGATGCGGCCGAAATAGGTGGCGATCTTCTCGCCATGCCCGCGCATCATGATCGCCTGCGCCGCGGTCGCGAGAGGCAGCACCGCGAGCGCCGCGAGGCCCAGCCGCCAATCCGCCCAGAGCAGGGCGGCGGCGAGCATCAGCACGCCGGAGGCCGAGCCGACGACATCGGGCAATTGGTGACTGGTGAAGAGCTCGATCGCCTCGACCTCCTCGTTCAGCACCCGGCGCAGGGAGCCGATGCGGCGCGCCGTCAACTCGCCGAGCGGCATGCGGGCGAGGTGACGCAGGAGCCGCCGGCGAAGGCCGATGAGCAGATCGAAGGAGGCATTGTGGGCGATGCCGGTGGACAGGCCCATCAGCGGCCCCTGGACGAGGAGCGCGATCGCGGCGCCAAGCGCGAGCCCGCCGAATTCCGCGGACTGGCCGGCCGCGGCGCCCGCGATGATCGCGGCGATCAGCACCAGCGCGCCGATGCCGGCCGTGGTCCCCGCCACGGCGAGCAGGCATGCGATGGCCAGGCGCCAGGCCACCGGTCTCGCCATGCGCAGCAGCGGCAGAATGCCAGGTTTCGGCTCGCCGCCGCTCATGCCGCGGGACCGCGATCATCCGGCCGGGCGGACGCTTCCGCCGCCGCCGGGCCGCCCGGCGCCGACGCCATGGCCGCAACGGCTACCCGGCGGGGGAGCAGCGCACGAACCGGAACGGCCGGGCCGGCGCGGCGGCCGGCCGACGACGGACAGGGTAGCGACATGGAAACCACCGATGCTTGAGCACTCCAATATGCGACTGTGTCGCATTTGCACCGGCCCGCCGCCGCCCCGAGCGGGAAAACCGCAACCCGATTCCGAAGATGGTGAGGGCGCGCTCGATGGCGAACAGGAGAGCACAACAAACGCTGCGGTGCCGAATTGGCGAGAAAGCCAGTCTGCCGCCCGCCGCCGAGGGTCCGCCCGGCGACCGGGCGCACAGCGCCGCCGCCCCGCCCTCGGCAAACCGGCAGCGCCAATGGCGGATGCTGTCGGCGGTCACGCCGAAGACTTCGGCCAGCCGCGGGCTGCTCCAGCCATCCGCCGACACCAGGATCGCCCGTGCCCGGACGGCTTCGTCCCGCCGATCCGAACGCGCCAGTTCCCGCAGCGCCGCATTCTGCGCCGCTGTCGCTACAACCCAAGGCGGTCCCACCATGTGCCGGAGTCTTCACCTGATGAGTCCTGACCCCATGTAGCATATGTGGCGCAGCCCATATGTGGCGCAGCCCACGGAATCCTGCTTGGCGCGGAAGCGGGCGATGAGGCGCGGGTCGGTCAGCACAGCATTTCGACCTGATTTCTGGGCCGAATAGGGAAGCCCAGCGCGGCCCCGCAGCAGATGAAGCAGTCGTCGAACACCGGCGCCAACTGGCCCGGATCGGACGGCCCCAACAGCGGACAGGGCTCCGGCTGAGCCGCTTCGCCCGTGATGGGCGCGTGGCGCCAGCGGCGTGCGGCCTCGACGATCGGCAGGATGCCAACGACCGCAGCGTTGCGATCGCACCGGGTGCGGGAGCCCTCGGCCTCGTCGTGCGCCTCGACACGCCCGGTGCGTTGGTCGTCGTTCCGCACCAGCAGAGTCCTGCCGCGTCAGTCCACCGACGCTGCGACGGCCGGGGCTGCCTCGCTTGCGCCGCCGCGACGCATTCCCGCCAGGAGGAAGAGCAGCCCGCACAGGCCGACGCTGGCCAGCGCCAGCCACAGAGGCGCGCGCGGGGCGAGGCCATAAAGCAGGGTGCCGGCCAGTGGCCCGACCACGAAGCCGGCCGCCATCGCCGCCTGGACCAGGCCGGCCGCGCGCCCCTGCATCTCGGCGCCGGTACGCAAGGAGACCAGCGCGCTGATGCCGGGCTGGACCAGGCCGAAGCCGGCACCCATCACGGCAAAAGCCGCGATGACCCAGCCGATACCGGGCGCGTACAGATAGAGGCCGAGCCCCAGGGCCGCGAGCGGCAGCCCCCCTGATACCATGACGGTCGGCGCGGGCTTCAGTGCCTGCACCAACCCGCCCTGCACCAGCAGCATGGACAGCGCCAGCGCGACGAAGGCATATCCCGAGAGCCGTGCGCCCGTCACCGTGTCGCTCGCGGTCAGGTCCTGGATGTAGAAGGCTGCGGTCTGCTGAAGCGCGGCGATCGCCACATACAGGAGGAAGCTGAGCGCCAGAGCCGCCTTCAGGCCGGGCGGCAGCGCGCCGGGCGCCGCCCGATCGTCCGCGGTGGTGGTCGCGCGGGGCGGGTTGACGATCCGCGCCGCACCAAGCGCGGCGATCGCCAAGGCGGCACCCGCCGCCGCGAACAGCGGCGTAAGCACCCCCAGGCCCACCAGCCCGGCCGCCAGCGCCGGGCCCACCACCATGCCGATCCCGAATGCGGCGCCGACCAGCGCGATGCCGGCAGAGCGGTCTTTCGCACCGGTCAGGTCCGCCATCAGCGCGACCGCGGATGGCTGAATTCCCCCGGTCGCCATCGCATAGAGGATGCGGGCGGCAACGAGTGCCGCGAACGCCATGGTCGCATCGATCAGGCCGGCGAGACCCGCGCCGAGGATGGCGGCGAACAGCGCGGTCATGAGGCCATAGCCCAGAAGCCCCAGCACGATGACGCGCTTGCGCCCCCAGCGGTCGCTCAGCCGACCCCAGACCGGCGACACGATCACGAAGACCAGCGCCGAGGCCGCGATCACCACGCCGACCTGCCATTCGGCAAGGCCGATCTCGCGCGCGACCGGCCCCATGACGGCAAAGAGGATCGTCTGGCCCATGGCGAACACCATCAGCCCGGCGAACACCACGCCGCGCGTCCAACCCTGGCGGCCCCATGCGATCTCGGTCATGCCCGTTTGCTCCCAATCCGGATCCCCGAACCCTAGTCATATTGCGATTGACTCGCATTCGCAAGTGCGATAGTCGTGACACGAACAGTTCCGATCGGCAGCCTGGGGCGCCGCATGAACCGCTTTTCGACGGGTGGTTCCGCCTCGGCCACGGCGCTGGAGACGATGCCCGCCTCGGCGCGGGAGATACCGCCCGACAGCTCCGGCACCCTCGTCCGATCGTCGGGCACGGGCAGGCACACGAGCCGGGTCTGCTTCGACGAGGCCAACCCGCCTGGGCAGTCGCCCGTGACCCTGTTGAATGCGGGCATCAATGCGTGACGGTCGGGGCGCGCTTACCATCAGCCTCGCCGGAACCGGCATCACCGACGTGATCAAACGGATCTCTCCCTTCGGATCGCCGTCCTGCGTGTTCAGCAACATCGCCGCAGGCCGGAGTGTCGGCCTGTCGGCCAAGCTGGAGCTTCGATGACATGGCACCCGGCCGTGGCGACGCCTGCGAGAAACCGGTTCCGGCAACCAGCGCCATCACCTGGACCCCCGACTGGACTCCCACCTGGACCATCGTGGCGGCCATCGGCGGGATCTATCTGTCCCAGAGCATGATCGGCGGACTGAGCTTTCAGGGCGTTCCGGCCGCCTTGCGCGCATCGGGCGGTTCGCTTGCCGTGATCGGCCTGTTTTCGCTGATCCTGCTGCCCTGGGTGCTCAAATTCCTGTGGGCGCCGCTCATCGAACGCTGGCGCCTGCCATCGGGCGCGCCCAGACGCTCCCGCCAGGTCGTGGCGGCCATGCAGGCGCTGGCGCTCGGCACGCTCGTCATGCTGGCCTCGACGGGCATGGAGCGGCCATGGCTGCTGTTCGCCCTGCTGATGCTGCTGGCGTTTGCCGCCGCCACGGCGGACATCGCCTGCGACGGCTATGCCGTCCAGCAACTGGCGCCGGCCCAGCGCGGCTGGGGCAATGCCGCGCAGGTGGGCGGCGGCTATCTTGGCATCGTGGCCGGCAGCGGCCTGTTTCTCTGGCTGCTCGACCGTGCCGGCTGGGGCCCGGCCTGCTTCGCGCTGGCCGGCCTCATGGCGCTGCTTTCGCTGCCCTTCCTGGTCCGGGCCGAACGCCACGATCCGGGCCCCCGACCGAATGGGATCGCGCGGCCATCGCTTCGCCGGGCGTGGCGCCGGCCGCAGTTGCGCTCGGGCCTGATCCTGGTGCTCACGCTCATGGCCGGCATGCGGCTTGCCCATGGCATGATCGGCCCCTTCCTTGTGGACAGCGGGTTCGGCCTCGGCGCAATCGGGGTGCTGCGCGGCGGCGGGGCCGTGGTGGCGGGCCTGCTGGGGACGGTTGCCGCCGGCTTCGCAGTGCGCCGCTGGGGCGCCGGCCGCATCCTCTTGCCGCTCGCTGGTCTCCAGATCCTCACCATGCTGCCACTGCCGCTGTTCGCCGGCTTGCCCGATCCGCCCGCGCTCGGCCTGGCCGCGGCCCTGCTCGCTCAGACGGCCACGATGGCGGCCGCTTTCGTCGCCCTTTATTCGATGCTGATGGGGCTGGCCCTGGAAGAGCAGGCGGGCGTGGACTTCACCATCTTCCAGTGCGCGGACGCGGCGGTGGCGACGATCGCCGGCATCGCCGCCGGCCTTGTCGCCGAGCATTTCGGCTATGCTGCCTGTTTCGCCGTGGCAGTGGCCATCGCGCTGGGCGGGGCGTTGGCCCTGCCGAGGGTGCTGCGGCGGTGCGCGGCATGACCGTGTGCCCGTGACCGACCGAAGCCTTCGGCGCTCCCCCAAACCCCGTTAACCTGGACTCGTTGCCCTGTCTGCTCAACAAGATCGTCGGCGACATCAGCTCGGTGATCGCCGATGGCGCCTATGACGGCGATCCGGTGTACCAGGCGGTCGCCGGCCGGGCGCCGGCGCAGCGCGACCGCCACCTCCAGACCATCCCCCGGCGGGGCGCCGTGGCTGGCAGCGGGCCACCGGCTACGGCCGCCGGTCCCTGGTCGAGACCGCAATGTTTCGGTACAAAATGTTGATCGGCCGGCGCTTGCGCGCCCGGAGTCTGCCTGGACAGAAGGCCGAGGCCCCGATGGGCTGTGCGGTGATCAACCGGATGACGCGACTCGGCATGCCGGTCTCGTGCCGCGTCGCCGGAAGGCGACGAACATCGCGGGCTCGCCGTTCGGCATGCCAGCTTCGGTGATTTGCGCACCAAAGCCGATCACACCGCCGGGGGCACGCGGTCACGATGCGGCGGGCGGTGCGGTACGTTCGAGGTGGTCGGCGAAATCGCGCAGTGCCGTAGCGGCGAGTTGCGGGCCGATCATGGCGGTCATCAGTTCGCCAAAGCTGTTGAGCACGGCGTTGAGCATCGCCTCCGGCGCGGCGCCACTGGTCCGGGCGGTTTCCATTGCGGCAGCCAGCGCCGGCACCAGGACCTCGCGGGTCAGTTGTGTCGACTGCGCACGGATATCGGGCGTATCAGAGGTCATCGAATCATATCCTTGTGCAAAAGGCCAGCCCCTTGACCGGCCGCGATGATCATTCGGGCGTGCACAGGGCCGGGACGGTCCTGCTCGTCCACGAAAACGGCTGTTGTGTGGCCGCCGCTTCGATCCGGTCGGCGCCCGGCGGTTTGCCGGCCGGGGCGGCAGGAGCAGCCGCAACGGCCACGGCGCCAAGACGGTGTGGGAGGATGCAGACGACGGCGCAGACCCCCGATCGAGGCGGGAGGCAGGTTTCGTCCGTTCTCCACCGCGGCCCTTCCGCCCATTCCGTCGGAGGCGCCCAAAGTAAACTGAAAGGTTGTGATCGCATCACGCAAACTCTTCTGCCTCTTCGGAAGCGCTCCCGCCATCAAGACCGAGTCTCCATGCAAACTGAAGTGACACGCACACCCGCATGGGAAATTCCTCATAGGGGACACTGCCCCGCCACAAGTTGTGGCTTTCCGCAGAAAGATAGTAGGTCTCCGTGTCGTCCGACAGACGACCGAGCAGTTTGTCCAGATTGCAAGGCGACTGGTTCAGCAACTCAAACAGGCGGTTCAGGCGCTGGACGTGACTGGCGCTGCCGGCACCGCGGTAGACGTGATCCACCGCATGGATCGTCCATCCGCCCGGTCGGGTGAACCGGGTCAGACCTGAAACTAACGGTCCCAGATGGTCGGTCGGCACGTGTTCCAGGACGGATATGGAGTAGATGGCGTCGAAGCTGGCCGGCTCCAGCCCCGGGGTGGCATCGGTGAAGAAGGAGCGGAGAATCCGCACTTCCGGATAGTTCTCACAGAATTTCTGGTATTCCTGCGGCCCATTGCCGGTACCATCATACGGATCAACCACGAACACCTCATAGCCGAGCCGCGCCAGAAGGCTCGCAACCATCGGCTCGCCGGCCCCGATCTCCAGCAGCCGGCCACCAGGCGGCACGGTGCCCAGCAGGGCCTTCAGCATCCATGGCCGTTGCACGTCTTTCATGTCTCGGTTGGTAGTGGCCAGTGGGTAAAGGTGGTCGAAACTGTCGCAAAAATCGCGTACGGTAGCGTAGCTTACCGGCGAAACGGGATATTGCCCGAGGTAGCGTCCGGCGATCCCGGCCAGGGTCTGGTCGTCGATCTGGTACGGACGGGCTACGACATGCGGTCCTTCCGCTTTTGCCGGTGAAGGGTCCGCACCATTCGGCTGCATTGACGGCGAGGGGGAGACCGTCATGCCGGAGTCCGGCATCAGCAAAGCACAATAAAAATCATGCAGCAGACCGGCGCTGCGGGGCCAACTGAAGCGTTCGATGGCAAACGCACGCCCAGCCGCGCCGATCCGGCGGCGCCGGTCGGAATCGCCGATCAGCGGTTCCAGCCGATCGGCAATTTCCACTGCGTTGCCGCGCGCCAACAGCACAGCGTTGACGCCATCCTCCAAATGGTGGCCGATATTGGCGCGGGGCAGCAGCACCGGCCGACCGCTGGCCAGAAACTCTGGCAATTTGGACGGGAATCGGTAGTCATTGAATCGGTTGGAGGTTCCCGGTTGAACCAGGGCGTCGGCCGCGGCCAAAGCCTGGATGACCTCGGCGCGCGACCGGTAGCCCTGTTCCAGGCACCACGGCCGCACGACATCCAAGCCCTCCTCAAACAGCGGCACATGGTCGGTGCCGAAACGGACCAGGCGAACATCATGTCCACGGCGATTCAGGAGCGACACTGCAAGGTACAGGCTGCGTATCTCGTTCAGGTTGGACTGGTTGACATGGCCCGGATAGACCACCACGAACGTGTTCGGCCCCAGCCCCAGCCGCAGGCGCGCGGCCCGGCCGTCCTCTTCGGTGCAGCCGAGAATCGCGTCGTCGAACGCCGGCCAGACCACGCAGCCGGGCACTGCGGCCGGCTTGAACTCCAGCAGGCGATCGATCAGGACGCTGACCCCCGCCGCCTCGTCCAGAAAGCTCCGGTAGTGGCGCGGGTGCGACAGGTGCTCGGGCACCAGTAAATCCATCTGTGCCGGCGTCAACCAGCTCAGTCGCTCCACTGCCACTCCCAGCGCATCAGCAACGATCTGCTCCTCATTGTCCTCCAGGTGCACCACATAGGGGCAGCCGGCCGCCGCGACCACCGCCCTGGTCAACTGCCGAATCCCCTCGCGTGGGGTCCAGGCATGGACCAGATCCGGTCCGCGCCCGTCAGCGAAGCCGAAGTTGCCGCGACGCGCCGCGGCATAGGTCAACGGGTGATAATGCACCGGCCCCAGTGACCCCGCGTCGTCGGTCCCGCTGGGCACGCATATCGCGCAATCCAGTCCGCGGTCTACCAGTGCGTTGGCCAGGCGTACGATGTGCACCGCGCTGTTCGTATTGAATCCGCCGTAACCGATGAACAAAATGTTCATTGCAAGTCTTTCTTGACTTGATAGAATTCCGTGTGGCTCAGGCTGAAGTTCGGATTGTAAAAGGGATCACCAGCCTGGATCATGTCCATCCAGGTATCGATCAGCAGCAGGCGGTCCGCCATGTCGTAGCCGCTGCCGCGCGATGCGCTTTCGTGATGGTAGAGAGCGGCATGCGGTGTGAACAGGATCTGCCGGCCCAGGTGGCGCAACCTGCAGCAGTAGTCCACATCTTGGTAGTGAACCCGGTAATCTTCCCTCAATCCATTGCTTTCCAGATACAGTGCGCGTGGTGTGGCCAGACAGGCGCCGGTGACGGCGCTGACCTCTCGTGTGCAGCTCAGCGAGCCGAAATAGCCATCGACGTCGGCCGGGAAGCCGCGCATGACGTGATCGGCCGTGCCGCGCATACCCAGCACGACCCCGGCATGCTGCACAGTGTTGTCTGGGAACAGCAATAGCAAACCAACTGCCCCGACATCCGGACGCTCAAGGTAGAACACGACAGTTTCAATCCAGTCTCTGGTAATGATCTCAGTATCATTGTTCAACAACACCACGTACTGGCCACGCGCCCTTTGGACCCCCAGATTATTGGCTCGGCTAAAATTGAAATTTTCATTGAAAGGAACTACCGTTACCGGATAACGCTTGAATAGTGCCAGTGCCTCGGGATCGGTGGTCTGATTGTCCACCAGCACCACTTCGAAATTGGGATAGGTGGTCTGCCCGAACAGGCTGGACAGGCAGCGGCCCAGATGATGGGGCTGGTCGCGGGTCGGGATGACCACGCTGACCAGCGGGTATTCGTCGCGCGGTCGCGGCCGCAACACCACCCGGTGCGGCAGGCGCGGGTGGGCCTCGCAGGTGGCCGGCACCCCGCACCGCGTCAGATGAGCGCCAACAGCCGCCGCCTGGAGCGCGGTGATACCGCATTTCTGGTCGGTGGCCAGGGCAAGGCTGCCGGGAATGCGACGCCAATGATACAGGATGCGCGGAAGATGGGCAATACGGCGGGTCCGTTCGGCTAGACGCAGCATGAATTCGAAGTCCTGCACCATGTCGAACCGCGAGTCAAAACCGCCGACTTCCAGAGCCAGGGTTCGCCGCACTACCAACAGGTGGCCGACATACATGACATTACGCAGCATCTCCGGCGACCAGTCAGGCTTGTGGAAGGGCTCACCAAGCCGTCCATCGGGATTGATCTTGTCTTCGTCGCTGTACAGCACGTCCAGATCGGGTGTGCAGTCTATCCTGCAGGCCATTTCCAAGAGAGCATCTTGGGTCAGCTCATCGTCGTGATCGAGAAGGGCGATAAACGTTCCACTCGCTGCAGCCAGAGCCGTGTTGGTGGCATGGGATATACCGGCATTGCGTTCGTTGAACAGCACCCTGATCTGCGGTGCTCCTTCCAGGCGGCGCAGGAATTCCGCAGTCTCGACACGGGTCGAACCGTCATCGGACAGAATCAGTTCCCATTCCGGATAAACCTGGGCGCGAACCGAAGCAACCATCCGATCCAGCCAGACCGGATCGGTGTTGTAGACCGGCACCAGGATTGAGAAACCGGGCCGGTCACTGAGACCCTCCAACTGGTGCCGGAATTTCTCGGATGGCGACAGGCTGGCCAGATAGTGTTCGGCTTTGGAAAGCGGGATCTTGCCATCAGCCTGTAGCAGGGTCAGCGACGGCCGGTTCAACCCTCGCGCTGCCAGCAGGTGGCGGACCAGGGCCTGATGCAGCCGGCTGCCGGGGGGCACAATTCGGTTGGCCAGCCGGCGGATCCCCGGCCGGTCGGCCCGGCGCAGAATGGCATGGGCCAAGTCGCGGCGACCATCGGCGCGGCGACTGCGCCACACTGCGCACAAAATCCGGCGAACCAGCCCCGCGGTTTGTGTATGACGGCGGCTGAGCCCACGCATAGGTGCCGTGATCCGCCATGATGTGGAGACGTGCATGGCCGCCAATTGCTGCTCCAGCCGGGCGATCCCGCCGTCGCGCGCCACCACCTCCCCGCCCAGCCGGGCGATCTCGCCGTCGCGCGC
>CAZTNV010000001.1:76785-85229 GCA_964615535.1 uncultured Mycobacteriaceae bacterium
CTCGCCGTCGCGCGCCACGATCTCCCCGCCCAGCCGGGCGATCTCGCCGTCGCGCAGCGCCACCTGCCGGGCCGCTTCCTCTTGCGTTCGGGCAAGTTGGCCGGACACCTCGCCCAGCATGAATCGTTCGCCGATCGCAATCCCCAGATCGGCGAAAAAGGTTCTGACCCTGGCGACGGCGTTTTCTGGATTCTCCGACAATCCGGTCAGCCAGCGGATATCGTCCGCGATCTCCTCGCCGACCGCCAGCACGCCCAGGCCGTGGGAATGCAGGAAGGCGAAGGCGGGGTAGCGACGGGACAGTTCTTCCCACAATCGCCACACCCCGAAATCGCGCTCCCGAACATTGGTGTCGTGAAACAGTACGACGCCGCGACGGCTCATCTTCGGCAGCCAGGTCTCGAAATCGTGCCTGACGGCGTCATAGGTGTGCAGGCCGTCGATGTGCAGCAGATCGATGCCGCCATCAGCGAAGTGCGGGAGCGCCTCGTCGAAGGTCGACCGGATCAGCCGCGAGAACCCGCCATAGCGCGGATCGTGATAGGCGGCGAGTTCGGCGTAGACCTCTTCGCCATAGTGGCCGGCGTGAGCATCGCCCATCCAGGTATCCACGGCGTAGCAGGCGGCGGGCAGGCCGAGTTGCTCCACCGCTTGCAACAAACCCGCATAGGAGCAGCCATTGTGGGTTCCCAGCTCGACAAGAATGTGGGGGCGCGTCGCCTCAATGATCCAAAACGCAAACGGCAGGTGTCCGTACCAGGCGCTCGGTACCAGCCAGTCCGGACGCATGAAGCAGATCGGCCGATAGAGCCGGGCTGCAAATTCGTCGGTCTTGATCATCGTGACTCCCGAATCGGCAGCGGAGGCGTGTGACCGGAACCGGACAGCACGCGTCCCATGAAGTGATGCCGAAGCCGTGGGGCACTGTCAAGTTGCCCTCGAATGTGGAACGCGGTGGCAGGACCGCCGGTCGCGCGGCGCGGCCCCGATCCTCGTTGAGGTTTCGTTAACATTGATGACCGAGACTGCCCGAAGAACGCGCCGGCGGCGCCGCGCCGCGCAGGTCCGCAGGCAGGACCGGGCGGGACCGGCTGTTGCGTCGTCGCAACGAAGCCGCGGAACCCTCGGAAAAAGACGCAGATCCGGCCTTGCTTCGGAAGCGGTCGTGTAGTAGTTGCTGTATACCTGATAAAGAGTTTCAAGACGGTGCAGTCATGGCGGAGGTGAGCCACGCCGCGGCTCATCCGCGCCGGTTGCGGTACCGTCCCGTATCGCGAACGGAAGCGGGCGCGTTGCAGACCTGTGGCAGTCGAAACCGGCCAGGCATGAGACGGCCGGACGCTGCGGCGGGCATCGGACCTCGGTCCGGCCATCGCCAGCCTGCGCCGCGCGGTTTGCGGCAGTTTTCGTCGGCAAAGGCTGATCCTTTTGCCCTGATCCTTGTGCAAGGTTGTCCGGTCCATGGCCTCCGCATCGCTCCGAACCCGAAACGGGGATGAAATCGCCGCCGCGCTTCGGCGATGCAAGGACGCTTTTCTTCCCGTGCTGGTCGCCAGCTTCCTGATCAATTTATTGATGTTCGTGGTGCCTTTGTACATGTTGCAGGTCTATGATCGGGTCCTGACCACGCGCAGCATGGATACGCTGATCATGCTGTCGATCATGGCATTCCTGGCCTTGATCTGTTACGCCGTTTTGGAATTCATCCGCTCGCGGCTGCTGGTCCGCGCCGGAATCAAGCTCGACACGATCCTGAACTCGCGCGTCTTCACCGCCGTGTTCCGCGGCTCGGTCCGCCGGCCCGGCCAGGCGACCGGCGGCCAGTCCCTGCGCGATCTGGACAGCTTGCGCGAATTTCTCACCTCCGGGGGGCTGATCGCATTCTGCGATGCGCCGTGGGTGCCGATCTTCATTGCCGTCACCTTCCTGTTCCATCCCTGGTTCGGATGGATGACGCTGGCCGGCGCCATCATCATCCTGGCTCTTGCGCTGGCCAACGAACTGATCACCCGGGGGGCGCTCGGCCGGGCGTCGCAGGCGAGCGTCACGGCCAACGTGTTCGCGAATGTCAGCCTGCGCAATGCCGAGGTCGCCGGCTCGATGGGCATGATGCGCGGCATCGAGCGGCGCTGGGTGGGGTATCACCTCAACAGCCTGAACCTGCAGGCCATCGCCAGCGACCGCGCCGGCTTTATCGTGGCGGCGACCAAGTTTCTGCGGATCGGGCTCCAGGTGGCCGTGCTCGGCATCGGCGCCTTTCTGGCCGTCCGGCACGAGATCAGCCCGGGCGCAATGATCGCGGCATCGATCATCATGGGCCGTGCCCTCGCCCCGATCGACATGGCGGTCGGTCAGTGGAAAAACTTCGTCAACACGCGCACCGCATATGGCCGGCTGAACCAGTTGCTGCAGGCCACCCCGGCCGATGAGCAGCGGATCGCGCTGCCGGCACCGCGTGGCCAACTGGTCGTGAAGGGCGCCATCGCCGCGCCGCCCGGCGCGCGCGAGGCGGTGCTCCGGGGGATTTCGTTCGAACTCCAGCCCGGCGAGAGCCTGGGCGTGGTCGGGCCCAGCGCCGCCGGCAAATCGACCCTGGCGCGGGTTCTGGTCGGGATCTGGCCGGTGGCCCAGGGCGAAATCCGCCTCGACGGCTCCGAGATCGCCCACTGGAACCCCGACGATCTCGGCCCGCATATCGGCTATCTGCCGCAGGATGTCGAACTGTTCGACGGCACGGTGGCGGAAAACATCGCCCGCTTTGAGGACCGTTTCGAATCGGAAGCGGTGATCGCCGCGGCGATGAAGGCGCGGGTCCATGCCATGATTGCCCAACTGCCCGACGGCTACAACACCCAGATCGGTGCCGGCGGCCAGGTGCTGTCGGGCGGCCAGCGCCAGCGGATCGCGCTGGCCCGGGCGCTGTACGGCAACCCGGCCTTCCTCGTGCTTGACGAGCCCAATTCCAATCTCGACGCCGAGGGCGAGCATGCCCTCATCCAGGCTTTGCAGGATGTGCGGCGGGAGGGCAAGACGGTGGTGGTCATCACCCACAAGACCAGCCTCCTGGCCGTCGTCGATCGGGTAATCGTGCTGAAGTCGGGGACCGTAGAAATGATCGGAAATCGCGACGAAGTCCTGGGCCGGCTGATCCGGCCCGCGATCGTCAACGCCCCGCAACAGGCGGTCAAGGCGTGACCTCAACCGGCGGCGCCCCGGCCCGGCACCACCGCCGGGACCGGGCCGCCCGAGGATACCCATCGCCATGTCTGTCTCCAAGCCGGTCCCTCACGAAGCCGTCCCTCACGAAGGCGCCGCCTTGCCCGACCCGGCGCGCCCGGTCCGCACTCTCGACGCCCGCGCCGAGCCCGCATGGCTGGCCGGCGGCGACAGCCTTGGGAAGTACCTGTCGATCCGGCCTTATGCCCTCGGCATGGTCGCGGTCAGCCTGTTCCTGCTGGGCTCGATTTCGGTGTGGAGTGCCGTCGCACCGTTGCACCGCGGTGCGGTCGCGCCCGGTCTGATCAGCGTCGAAAGCATCCGCAAGACCATCCAGCATCTGGAAGGGGGCATCATCAGCGAGATCCACGTGGTCGATGGCAGCCGCGTGTCGGCCGGGGCTGCGCTGATCACGCTCGACGGCACCGCCGCCCGGGCCAGCGTCCAGACCCTGCGCAACCGCCTGTTTCTCGCCCGGGCGTTCGAAGCCAGGCTGACCGCCCAGCGCGACGGTGCCGAAGCGATCACGTTTCCCGAGGAGCTGCTGGCTGAGCGCGGCGACCCGGAGGTCGATCGCATGCTGCAGGCCCAGGAGACCGCCTTCGTCTCGCAGCGCGACACGCTGACCGGGCGGCGCGGCATCCTGGACGAACGCATCCATCAGGCCGAGCTGCAGATCCAGGGCCTGCAGGCGCAGATCAACTCCTTCACCGAACAGCGCCGGTTGATCGGCCTGGAACAGGAAGACGTCCAGTATCTGATCGACCGCGGCCTTGAGCGCCGCGCCCGGCTGCTCGCGCTGCAGCGCACCAGCGCCCAGTTGCTGGGCGAGATCGAGGCCAATCGTGCGGCCATCGCCCAGACCCAGCAGCGGATCGCGGAAAGCCGGCTGCAGATCATCGATCTCGAGAACTCGCTTCGGGAACGCACGCTGGAGGAGTTGCGGGTCAATCAGGAGCGGATCGCCGAGACGGTCCAGCAGCTCCGGGCCGCAGAGGATGTGCTGGGCCGCCTGGTGGTCCGCGCGCCGCTCGACGGCATCGTGGTCGATCTGCGGTTCCACACCGTGGGCGGTGTCATCCGGCCGGGCGACCCGTTGCTCGATCTGGTCCCGGTCGATGACGACCTGATCGTGCTGGCCCAGGTCGAGCCGCAGCACATCGACGTGGTCTACCCCGGCCTGCGGGCCGAGGTGATCCTGACCGCGCTGAACCAGCGCACCACGCCGCATCTGAACGGCGAAGTCATCACGGTGTCGGCGGACCGGCTGGAGGATCAGCGGACCGGCATGCCGTATTATTCGGCCCAGGTGCGGATCGACCGCGGCGAGCTGGCGGCGCTCGACCGGGTACAGCTCCATCCCGGCATGCCGGCCGACGTCCTTCTGATCACCGGGCAGCGCACCCTGATCGAGTATCTGCTGCAACCGCTGACCGAGACCGCCCGTCGCGGCCTGATCGCGGAGTGACCCCGCCGGGCGGCGACCGGGCACAGCCTGGACAAGAGGGACAGTCTGGGGAACGGGGGCAGCCTAGGCGAGGGCGGGGCCGCCGCGGTCGTTGGACGGTGCGGCGTCCAGGCCGGCGGGGTCCGCCTCCTCATCGCCGAACAGGCACATATAGGTTCGCGGATCGTAGAATTTGAGCATGTTCTTGACGAACACCTTTTCCGGCAGGCCAAGAGCCCTGGCGAAGGTGCCGTACCGCTCCGGCGGGACACGGCCCCGACCGGCCTCCAACTGGGCGATGAAGGTATAGTACTCGACCCCGACCAGCGCCCCGAGTTCGCGCTGAGACAGATTGCGGCGCAGCCGCAGGGCCTTGAGCCAGGCGCCCGCCTGCCGGCGCAGATCCGCGGTCTCTTCCGTCCGGCCCTGTTGAGGATGAGTATAGGCCATGCCGCTCCAGGCCTCCTCGCTGTTCACAAGCCAAACCGCCCCGGCCGGTACAGCAACCATCTAACAGAGCTTCGGCGCACCCGGCAAGAAAAATTAGGGACGCGGACGAAGGAAGAAAAGGGCCTGCATTGGGCGGTGGAACGGCCCAGGCGTTCGGGGCCGCCAGCGCCGGCCCCGGACGATCCCCACAGGCCCGCCGGGAACCGCGCCGCCTGCCCCCACTGTGCGGCGGTCGAGTTTCGGAATGCTTAACGGGCGGCGCCGAACCCGCCTTTTCCGGCCGGTCTCAGGCGATCTGCACTGCCTTGAGGATCGGCAGGCGCGCCTCGAGGAAGGTTCCGGCCTGACGGTTCAGCTCCTCGAGATTGTCCTCCGGCGAGTCGATCGCCTGGCCTTCCCGGGTCAGGCGCTGGCTGAGCGCCGCCAGATGCTGCCAGACGAACTGCGCCAGCTCCTCGGGGGTCTTTCTGCCCTGGGTTCTCGCCAGCAGGAAAAGCTGCTGGAAGCGGTTGACCGGCAGGCCGCCGGCGGTCATCGGACTCGCGAGATAGGAAATGTCACTGCTGCCCCGGCACTTGTTCATCAGGTGAAGATTGAGCCGGTCGGTGTGCCGTTTCGCCTTGCCGGCCGCCGGGTCGTCCTGAACGGCCGCCAGATCGTCCTTGCCGATCAGGATCATGACCGCCTGCATCACCTGCCCGAACAGCACCCCTCGACCCTGCACGGCCTGTTCGAGCTGACCCAGGGTTCGCGGTTTGTGGTCGGCCAGCAGATCCAGGATCGGGCCGTACACGCCTTCGTTCAGGGTGGCCTCGCCGATCGGGCCGGCGACCTTCAGCGCCACGTCGGCGCGCGGGGCGATCAGCGCGACGCGCTGGGCCCGCAGGTTCTCGATGCGCTCGACGGGGGTCAGCCGGCGCGCGCCCTTGACCCAGTAGTCGCGGCGGAACTGGGTGTTGACCATGAAGTCGCGCACCGTCTCGCGGAACATGGCATCGGGAATGTCGCCCAGAAAGCGCTGCTGCTCGGGCGAAAGGTTCACCGCATCGACATGGTCGTTGTAGTGGGCCGAGCAGGCGAAGCTCAGCTTGGCCGAGGCCAGCCAGTCGCGCATGGCCGAGAACGACAGGGGGAGCCAGTCGCGGTTGAAATATTCGTGGGCCAGATAGTTCCGGTTCTGGTCCTTCATTTTCTTGAGGCGCTCGGCGACCAGCGGATTGGCCCGGGCGAAGATCGGATTGGTCGCCAGCATCCGGTCGGCGAAATCGAGCGCGCCGTCGATCCGGCTGACGATCCCCTGTCCCGGCGCGGCCATCACCTGGGCGTGCTCGGTCAGCAGACCGCGCATCGGCAGCATGGTCGCCCAGCCCGGCTGGGTGTTGTAGCTGATGTACAGCACGCCCCCGACCTTGAGCTTGCGGCGGAGAAAATCGGCGATCACCGCGCGGTTGTCGTCGGAGATCCAGCTCCAGATGCCGTGCAGACCGATATAGTCGAACTCCGGCAGGTCGGACCGGCCGCAGAATTCGGCGAAGGATTCGTCGTAGAGCCGGGCATTGGCCCCCGACACCCGGGCCAGCTCCTGCGCGAATCCGGCCTGGGCCGGGTTGAAATCGGTGCCGTGCCAGTGCGCCGCGGCGGCGGCGGCGTGGATATTGGTGCTGATGCCCTGGCCGAAGCCCAGCTCGCAGGCCGCCGCAATATCGGGAAAGGCGAGGCCGGCATTCAGGAAGGGCAGCTTGACCCGCTGGGGATTGAGCTCGGTGTAATAGCCATAGGTGTAGCCGATATCGGCGACGTAGCCGGCGGTCCAATCGGTCATCGAATCCTCAGCCCTGGTACCGGGCGCCCCCGGCTCCGGCCAAAGGTTGCAGACCCCGTGCGGCAATGCAAGCCTGGCGCGGCCGGGCGGTCAATCGAAATTCAGCTCGTCTTCCGCGGGGGCGGCGAACAGCGGTTCGAGGAGCGCCTGCTGGCGGGCCTTGGCGTCGGCCAGTTGCGCCTGGAGCCGGGCGAGCCGTTCGAACCCGGCCATTTGCGCCATCGAGAGCAACTGGGCATAGGCCAGCGGCAGCGCGCCGGCCGCCCGCAGTTTCAGAAAGGCCTCGTCCTCGAGGGCGTTGAGCCGCGCCTCGGCGATCCGGTGCAGCCCGGTCACGGCCTGCTCGCCCGCCGCCCCGGTCAGCGTGACCGGCCAGGGCTCGATCGCGCCCGCCTCGGCCAGCGCCGCCGCCGCGCGGGCGGTCGCCGCCCGGCTGGCCTCGACCTGTCCGAGAAAATCGAGGATCTGGGCGACCGCCGGGGCCGGCGTGCCGTCGGCGGCGAAGAACGGCTCGCCCGGCCCGCCGGCCTCCGTCAGCAGGCCGCTGTCCTCGTCGACGCACAGCACCATCGGCCCGTCGCCCGCCGGCTGCACGAGGCGGAACGGATGGCCGCGCAGCACGCTGGGCACATAGCCGCCCAGCCACTGGCCGTCGGGGCCGACGAACTGGTTCTGCCCCGGCACCAGCGACAGCACCGCCACCGGCACGAAGCCGCCGCCCTGCGCCACGAAGGCGATCGGGAACGCCGGGACGGCCCTGGCGATCTCCGCCCCGACCAGCGGCACCACGGCGTCGCGCGCGGCGAAGGCATAGGAGTCGTAGCGGCGCCACGCCCGGCTCCCATGGCGTTCGCGGCTGATCACGGCAAGGCTGGGCATGGCGGTGTCACGGTTTGTCACGGTTTGTCACGGGGTGACGTTTTTTTTTGGCGTGAGATGTCACGGTTTGTCACGGGGCGGCGGTTTTGCGGGGCGCGGCGGGCGGGATGATAGTCCCCGGCCGCGGGCACGGCAAGAACCGGTGGCGGCGGTCCGGCGGGAGCGGCCGTTCGCGATCGAGGCCCGGGTCATCCTGCCGGATCGCATGCACGCGATCCGGACCCTGCCCGAGGGCGACCACGAGTGTTCGACCCGCTGGCGGCACCTGAAGGCCGCGTTCAGCCGGTCGATCGATCCGGCCGCCACGCCCGCGCCGACCCGCTCGCGGATGGACAAGCGCGAGCGCATGGTCTGGCAGCGGCGCTTCTGGGACCACCGCATCCGCGACGACACCGATCATGCGCGGCATTTCGATGACGTCCATTTCAATCCGGTCAAGCACGGGCTGGTCGAGCGGGTTCAGGATTGGCCGTATTCGACCTTCCACCACCATGTCCGGATCGGCACCTATCCGGCCGCCTGGACCGCCGGCCCCATTCCCGCAACAACCGACGCGAAAACGGGACGGGGCGAGCCACCGTAGGTTGTTGGGGTGGACGGCCCCCGACGGCATCGAGTGTGCCAGAATGA
>CAZTNV010000002.1:0-30988 GCA_964615535.1 uncultured Mycobacteriaceae bacterium
CTGCGGCGCCGATCCGGTTCGGTTGCAGCACCTGCATTAGCTGGATAGGGAAATTACGCGCTTGCGGACAACAGCACCACAGGTATTGAGAATATTCATATCTATAAGTATACTGCGAGCAGCGGCACATGGAGCGCACTCACCAGCCTCGGCGCCGGGGTCTCCCTCAATGCGGAGCGATACTTGCGGCCTTACTTCAGCATTGCGGTCGATAATGACGGAAACCTGGGGGTAGCATATACACGTCAAGCCACTGTAATGGACGCAGACAGCAACCCCAAGGGTTATGAACAGGGGGTGCATTATGCTCTGTTCAATACCACCTCTAATACATGGGGCGCGGAAAAGGGTGTGGACACCTTGGCGGTTCCGGGTGTCTGGACAGTCGCGAGCGACAATTTTTTGGACGTCAGACTTGTCTATGATGACGCCAACAAGGCGACAATCGCTTTCGAACGTCAGGCGAGCGGCGGTTCAGAAGGTCCGATCTCCCTGTTTACCGAGACTTCCGCCGGCGATGGCACCTTCAGTGGTCAGACACTTGTAAGCGGAACCGACGTAAAGCAGATCGCGTACATGGTGCGCGCCGGCAGCAATGTCGCCCTATCCTACACGGTCGGAGGATCATCGGCTGCGGATACTTATGTGGTTACATCCGCCAACTGGTCCACGCCGACCCTGATCATTGATTCGACGGCCGGCGCGACGCCGAACACGACGACCTTCAACATCGCGGGAATGACCGCGAATTCCGACGGCACTTTGAATGTGCTTTACAGAGGGGGCAATTTCAGCCAAACGAATAATGCGTCGTTCGGCGTGATTACGAACGCGAGTGGAAGCTGGACGGCGGCGACCGACACCGCTACTCGTATTGTCAATCAACAAGGCGTGGGCGTGATTTCAGGCGTAAATCAAGCCACTATAGTACTGGACCGTCTGCCCGGCACAGCGCTGCCGAGTTCTATCTCGGCACCGTTGACCGGTTATCTGATAACCGATTCCAGCGACAATAGTTACGTTCTGACGTATTATGGCACAACCGGGACGATAACGAACTCACCCTGGGTCATGTGGGGAAAGACCGCCACCGGGCTGTGGACCAAGGGATACGATAATGTCACCGCGCTGAACGACCTGGACCTGATTGCCAACAACTTCGTCGTCATTCCGACAGGCAATGACCTGATCGTGGTGAAGCAGGACACGACCGCGGCAACGGCGACCTTTGTAAAGGGACTGGCCAGCGATTTTGTTGGTCTGTCATCGAACACCGCTCCCACCGTCACCGGCGCTTCTGCCGGGCAGGCGGTGAACGACACCGCCACCCTGACTCCGTTCAGCGGCGTTACCATCGACGACGCCGACACCAACAACGTGACGGTGACGGTGACTCTCGACACGGCGGCCAAGGGCGCCTTCACCGCCGCCTCGCTGACCGCGTCGGGCTTCACCGACAACGGCAACGGCAGCTACACCTTGGCGTCCGGCACGGCCGCGGCGGCCACCGCCGCCATTCGGGCGCTGGTGTTCAACCCCGCCGACAACCGCGTCGCCCCCGGTTCGACCGAAACGACGACCTTCACCATCGCCGTCAACGACGGGATCGCCACCACCACCAACAACACGACCACGGTCGTCTCGACCTCGATCAACGACGCGCCGACCATCTCGTCGAACCCGACGGTGACGGCGACCGAGGATACGGTGTTCACCTTCGCCAGCGGCAACTTCAACTTTTCCGATGTGGACCCCGGCGCCGCGATCCAATCGGTCACCGTCACCACCACGGTGGCGGCCGGCACGCTTTGGGTGGACGCCGACGGCAGCGGCACCGTCAACAACGCGGAAAGCGCTGTCACCAACGGCGCCACCATCGCCGCCGCCGACCTGTCGAACCTGAAGTTCCTCGCCGCCAGCAACGCCAACGGCGCCGGCTATGCCAGCTTCGCCTATACGGTGTCGGACGGTACCGCCTCCTCGGCGGCCGGCACCATGACCATCGACGTGACGGCGGTCAATGACGCGCCGACGGTCGCCAACGCCATTCCCAATCAAACCGCCACGGTCAACGGCGCCTTCACCTTCCAGTTCGCGGCCAACGCCTTCGCCGACGTGGATGCCGGCCAGACGCTGACCTATTCCGCCACGCTGGTCAGCGGCGCCGCCTTGTCCACGAAGGGGCTGAGCTTCGATGCCGCCACCCGCACCATCTCCGGCACGCCGACCGCGGCCGAGACCATTCAAGTGCGGGTCACCGCCACCGACAACGGCACGGGCACGCTGTCGGTCTCGGACGATTTCGACATCGTCGTCACCGCCGCGCCCACCGTGACCTCCGTGGTGCGTCAGACGCCGCCCGGCACCCCCACCAACGCAGACAGCGTGACGTGGCGGGTGACGTTCAGCGAGGCGGTGAGCAACGTTTCGGCCGACGGCTCGGATTTCGCCGTGGCCGCGTTGACCGGCGAGGCCATCGCCGTGACGGCCAACAGCACGACGGAGTACGACGTCACGGTTTCCGGCGGCGACATCGCCAATTTCAACGGCGCCGTCACGCTGGCGCTGGCCGGCGGCCACGACATCCAGAACGGCTCGTCCGTGGCTGTCGCCAGCTTCACGCCGACCGGCACCGACGAGCGCACCTACACGCTGGACAACGCCGCACCCGGCGCCCCGTCGGCGGCCGACATGGCCGCCGGCACCGACAGCGGCCCGTCGAACACCGACAACGTCACCAGCGACACCACGCCGACCTTCACCGGCACGGCGGAGGCCGGCGCGACGGTGACGCTCTTCGACACCGACGGCACCACGGTGCTGGGCACGACGACCGCCGACGGGTCGGGCAACTGGACGATCACCTCGTCGGCGTTGTCGGAGGGCAGCCATACCCTGACGGTCAAGGCGACCGACGCGGCGGGCAACCAATCGAGCGCTTCGACGGGTCTGCTGGTGACCATCGACACCACCGCCCCGGTGGTCGGCATCACCGACACGACGGCCCACGCCTACACCGAGAACGGGTCCGCCGCCGCCATCGCCGGCAGCGCCACGGTGGCGGAAGCCGGGGCGCCCGGCTCCTCGGTGCTGACGGTGCAGATTACGGCGAACAACGAGGCCGCGGACCGGCTGTCGCTGCCCACCGGCACCGACAGCGGCATCAACGTCAGCGGCAACAATCTTCGCTCGGGAACCACCGTCATCGGCACGGTGACGACCGACACCGTCACCAACAACACGGCCTGGACCATCACCTTCGCCTCGACCGCGACCGCGACCGACATACAAAGCGTGGTCCAAGCGATCCGCTACGACAGCACCTCGGAAAACCCCGGCACGTCGTCGAACCGCACCGTCAGCTTCACCGTGACCGACGGGGCCGGCAACGCCGGGGCCGCCACCCGCACGGTGGCGGTGACGGCGGAGAACGACGCGCCGACGGCGATCTCCCCCACCACCGGGACGGTGAGCACCTTCGACGGTGCCAACACCACCGTGGCGACCCTGGCGGCGACCGACGTCGACAACACGACCTGGACCTTCTCGATCCAGTCGGTTTCGCACAACACGCTGGGGGCGGTCACCAACACCAGCGGCGACGTGTTCGACCTCGGAACCGGCGGGTCGTCCAGCACGGCGGGCGCCGTCGCCACCGCGACGCTGCGCGCCGTCAGCCCAAGCACACTGACCGCCGGCACCTACACGGTGACGGTGCGGGCCACCGACGGCGGTGGGCTGTTTGTCGACCAGGCGGTCACCGTGACGGTATCGAACGACCTGATCGTCACGGTCGCCGCCATCGACGGCAACGCGCCGTCCAGCTACACCGCCGACGCGGCGGACGGCAGCGGACTGGACCTGCGGGAGGCGCTCTTCTACGCCAACACCGCCAGCGGCGCGATCACCGTCCGCTTCGCCGACACGCTCGCCGGCACGATCACGCTGGGCGGGGTCTATGCGGTGCGCGACGGCGTGACGCTCGCCATGGACAGCGACACCGACAACCGCACGATCACCATCACCGGGCAGTCGTTCGCGCTGGGCGGGGCCTTCGGGGTGAGCGTGGCGACCGGCGACATGCTGGCCATCGCCTCCACCCTCGGCGACAACGGCACGGACGTATCGGCGCTGACCAAGAGCGGGGCGGGCACGCTGACGCTGTCGGGCACCAACAACACCGCGAGCACCGGCCTCAACACCATCGCGGTCACCGGCGGCACCCTGTCGGTCGCCGCCGACGCCCATCTGGGCACCGGCGCGGTGACGCTGGACGGCGGCACGCTGATCCTCAACAACGTCAACGGCACGGTGGACAACGCGATCACGCTGGGGGCGTCGGGCGGCGCGATCAACGTCAGCAACAGCGCCGCCATCCTGTCGGGCATTATCGACGGGTCGGGTTCGCTCACCAAGACCGGCGGCCAATTGCTGACGCTCAGCGGGAACAATAGCTACGCCGGTGCCACATTCATCAATGGTGGCCCCTTGCTCGTCAGCCACGCCAATGCGCTGGGAACCACGGCGGGCGCGACCACGGTGGCGAGCGGCGCCACGGTGCGGTTGGGCGGCGGCCTCACGGTCGGGGAGTCCTTTACCCTCAGCGGTATCGGCATTTCCCCGGGGATCGGCGCGCTGAAGCTGAACGGCGGCGGCGGCACCGCCGCAACCGAGGTCACGGGCGCCATCACGCTGGCAGCCGACGCCGATATCGGCGCCTTCAATGCCGGCGACACGCTGACCATTTCCGGGGCGATTTCCGGTGGCGCGTTCGGCTTGACCAAGGTGGGGTCGGGCACGCTGGTCCTGTCGGGCAATAACTCGTACACCGGGACCACCACCCTTTCCGCGGGCACGCTCCGCCTGTCGGGCGGTGCGGCCATCGCGGACATCTCGGCGGTGACGCTGTCGGGCACGGCGGCGCTGGTGGTGGGGGCGTCGGAGACCATCGGCGCGCTGACCGGCGTCAGCGGCAACACGATCACGCTGAACGACAACGCGGCGCTCACGGTCAGCCAGTCGACGAACACCACCTTCGGCGGCGTCATCGCCAACGGCACCGGTTCGACCGGCGCCCTCACCAAAACCGGTTCCGGCACGCTGACGCTGACCGGCAACAACACCTATACCGGCGGCACGACGGTCACGGCGGGCGGGCTGACGGCGAACCGCAGCGGCGGCGCGATCGCCGACGCCAGCGCGGTAACGGTGGCGGCCGGGGCCACGTTTACGCTGTCGCAGACCGAGACCATCGGCTCGATCGCCGGGGCGGGGACGATTGCGCTGGGGGCGAACACCCTGACGGCGGGCGGCGACAACACCAGCACGACGGTCTCCGGCACCATCAGCGGGTCGGGCGGCCTCGTCAAGGCGGGCACCGGGACCTTGACGCTGTCGGGCACCAACAGCGGTGCCGCTTTCACCACCCAGGTCAACGACGGCACGCTGAGCATCGCCGCGGTCGGCAATCTCGGCACCGGGGCGATCACGCTCGGCACCGGCGTCTCGGGCAGCCCGGTGTTCCAGGTGACCGGCACCACCACGATCACCCAGGGCATCGCGCTCGGGCGCGACGCCACCTACACGGTCGACAGCGGCGCCACGGTGACCCAGCAGGGCGCCGTGACCGGCGGCGCCTTCAGCCTCGCCAAGGACGGCCAAGGCACGCTCAACCTGGCCCACGCCGACAACACCTACCAGGGCGCCACGAACGTTAACGCCGGCACGCTGCTGGTCACCGGCGGGCTGGTCGGCACCAGCGGCGTGACCGTGGCGAGCGGCGCCACGCTGGGCGGCAGCGGCAGCATCGCGGGCGCGGTCGCGGTGCAGTCCGGCGGCACCCTCGCGGCCGGCACCAGCCCCGGCACGCTGACCCTCGGCGACGGGCTGAGCATTGCCGCGGGCGGCACGCTCTCGGCGGAAATCGACGGCACCGCCGCCGGCACCGGGTACGACCAAATCGTGGTCACCGGCACGGTGGATATCACCGGCGCGACCCTGGCGGTGACGGTCGGCGGCGGCTTCACCCCGGTGGTGGGCAACAGCTTCACCCTGATCGAGAACGACGCGGCCGACGCCATCACCGGCACCTTCGCCCAGGGAACCACCCTCACCGTCGGCGCCAACACCTTCTCCATCAGCTATGCCGGCGGCACCGGCAACGATCTGGTGCTCACCGCCGCCGACGTGACGCCGCCCACGGCCAACAACGACACCGCAACCGCGGGCGAGGACGGGCCGGCCATCACCGGCAACGTGCTGACCAACGACACCGGTGCCACGCTGACGGTCACCCAGGTCAACGGCGCCGCCGGCTCGGTCGGCACCGCAGTCGCCGGGAGCAACGGCGGCACCTTCACGATCAACGGCGACGGCAGCTATTCCTTCAATCCCGGCACCGCCTTCAACGCGCTGGCCCAGGGCGCCACGGCGACCACCGCGGCGACCTACACGGTCAGCGACGGCGTCAACACCAGCACCGCGACCCTGACCGTCACCGTCACCGGCGTCAACGACGCGCCGACCATCGCCGCCGCGGCGGCCGGGCAGGCGGTCGCCGACACCGGGACGCTGGCGCCGTTCGCGGCGCTGACCATCGCCGATCCCGACACCGCCGACACGGTCACCGTCACGGTGACGCTCGACAGCCCGGCCAAGGGCGGGTTCACCGCCGCCTCGCTGGCGGCATCGGGCTTCGCCGATCAGGGCGGCGGCGCCTACCGGCTGGGCGCCGTCCCCGCGACCGCAGCGCAGGCGGCGATCCGCCAGCTCGTGTTCGATCCCGCCGACAACCGCGTCGCGCCAGGCCAGACCGAGACCACCGTTTTCACCGTCACGGTCACCGACGGCATCGCACCGGCCGCGACCGACGCGGCCACCACGGTGGTCTCGCTGTCGGTCAACGATGCCCCGGTGGCGGTCGGCGCCGTGGCCGGCCAGACGGCCCAGGTGCAGCAGGCGTTCTCGGTCGTGCTGCCGGCCGGGCTGTTCGCCGACCCCGATGATGGCGATCCGGGCACGCTCGCACTGCGCGGCGCCGATGGCTCGTCGCTGCCGTCCTGGCTCGCCTTCGATCCGGTGTCGCGAACGCTGAGCGGCACGCCGCAATCGAGCGATGCCGGGACCGTGCCGCTCGAACTGGTTTATACCGACGCCGCCGGGGCCAGCGCCGCGATCGGGTTCGCGATCGCGATCGAGCCGGCGCCGACTCCGCCGCCGACCATCCCGTCGCCGCAGCCCTTGCCGACCCCCCCGTCGCCGCAGCCCTTGCCGACCCCCCCGTCGCCGCAGCCCTTGCCGACTTCCCCGTCGCCGCAGCCCGTGCCGACCGTGCCGATCCCGCCGGTCACCGCCGTGCCGCCGCCATCGGTGCCGGTCGCCAGCGGGGCGACGCCGGCCGTGCCAACCGCGGCAACGGCGCCGTCGACGACCGGCCCGGCCGCCGGCGCCGTGCCGCTGATCGTCGTTCCAGCCGTTCAAAGCCTGGCTGCCGGCGGGACGGGAACAGCCGCCGCGACCGGCGGGTCCGCCCTCGGTTTCGGTTCTGCCCAGACCTTCGGCTCCGCCCTGAATTTCGGCCCGGCCCTGAATTTCGGCCCGGTTCAGAACTTCGGCCCGGTTCAGACCTTCGGCCCGGTTCAGAACTTCGGCCCGGCCCAGACCTTCGGCCCCGATGCCGGCCGGCCCGGCCCGACTGCGGGCGTGGTGGCGGTGGTGCCGGGCGGGACCGGTGCGGGCATCGGGCCCGGGCTGTTCGCGGGCCAGCCGGTGCCGGATCTGGCGGTCGGCATCGGCGTCCGGGTCGATCTGCAATTGCCGGTCGCCGCGTTCCGGCAGACCGACCTGCAGGCGGTCACCACGCTGGAGGCCCGGCTGGCCGATGGCGCGCCGCTGCCGGCCTGGCTCAGCTTCGATCCGGCCACCGGCACTCTCAGCGGCGAGCCGCCGGCCGGCACCGCCGGGGTGCTGGAGGTCCGGGTGATCGCCCGCGACGACCAGGGACGGCAGGCCGAGCAGGTGTTCAGCATCACGGTCGGGGCGGAGCCCGGCCTCGGCGCCCCGCTCCCCGGTCCGGACCAGCCACCGGCCCCGGACGCGGCGCCGGCAGAGGAGCAGCAGACCGAAAACCGGGAAACCGGCCCGGCCCGCGCCGACGGAGCGCCGGCCGAGGGCGAGCCGATCCGGTTCGACTGGACGGCATGGCTGTTCGAGTCCGGCGGCCTTCCGGCGGCCGGACCGGGCGCCGGGGAACCGGCGGCCCCGCCGCCTGGGGCACCGTCGTTCAGCGCGCAGTTGAGCGCGGTCGCCGGGGCGTTCGATGCCGGTGCGGCCCGATTGGCCGCCGCCCTGGCGCCCGCTCCGATGGCCTGACCGGTCGGCCCGACCGGTTCGGTGCAGGCAGCGCATCAATTCAAAAAAGTTTGGTCAGCCTGACTCCTGTTCCCAAAGATTGTTGCGTGCTATCCATATTATGCGTAATGTAATTTTCCTGGATCTCCTAAAACGGCACCGCGATCGCGGCTTGATCGCGGGGCATCGCCTTGCACGCCGTGTTCCCCATCGCGCAACACCAGTCCGGTCCAATGATCATGACCCGTTCGATCGACCGACACCGGCCGCGGCATCGCCCGGCCCTGGCTCTCGCCGCCGTCCTGCTGGCCGGCTGCGCCGTCGAACCCGAGCCGCTTACCCTGGCGGCGATCGAGACCCAGCGCGACCAGGACCGCGCCCTGCTGTTCGCCGATCAGGAGCCGGTCGGCGGGCCGATCTCGCTGCACGAGGCGATGGCGCGGGCGATCCGCTACAATCTGGACCATCGCCTGCGGCTGATGGACCAGGCGCTGGCGCTCCGCCAACTGGACGTCGCGAACTACGCCATGCTGCCGCGCCTGACCGCCGCCGCGGGCTATGAGGGGCGGAGCAACCAGAGCGGCAGTTCCAGCCGCTCGCTGCTGACCGGCGATCAGTCGCTGGAGGTCTCGACCTCGCAGGACCGCAACCGGTTCGTCTCGGACATCACGCTGACCTGGAACGTGCTGGATTTCGGGCTGAGCTATGTCCGCGCCCGTCAGCAGGCCGACCGTTCGCTGATCGCGGGGGAGCGCCGGCGCAAGGCGATCCACATCATCATCCAGGAGGTCCGCTCGGCCTATTGGCGCGCGGTCGCGGCCGAACGGCTGCTCGGCCGCATCGATCCGCTGATCGCGCGGGTCGACCGCGCCCTGGACGATGCCCGGCAGATCGAGCGGCGGCAGTTGCGCGCGCCGATCGAGGCGCTGACCTATCAGCGCACGCTGCTGGAAAGCCTGAGCCAGCTCCAGTTGCTGCGCCGCCAGCTCATCCTCGCCAGGACCCAGCTCGCCGCGCTGATGAACCTGCCGCCGGGCCAGGGCTATACGCTGGCGGAGCAGTCCGCGGCCGATTACCGGCTGCCCGAGATCACCCTGCCGATCGCCGAGCTCGAAGCCCTGGCGCTGGTCCACCGGCCGGAATTGCGCGAGGAGGCCTATCAGGCGCGGATCGGCGCCCATGAGGCCGATGCCGCGCTGCTGCAGCTCCTGCCCGGCATCAACCTGAATGTCGGCTACAACTACGACAGCAACTCGTTCCTGTTCAATCAGGACTGGGCATCCTATGGCACCCGGATCGTCGGCAACCTGATCAGCGTGGTCACCGGCCCGACCGCGCTGCGCGCCGCGGAGGCGCAGCAGGAGGTCGACCGGGCGCGCCGGCTGGCGCTCAGCATGGCGGTGATCACCCAGGTCCGGCTGGCGATGCTGGAACTGCAGCAGGCGCGGCAGGAATTCGCGGTCGCCGACGAGCTGAACGCGGTCGACGAGCGGATTCTGGGGCAGTTGTCGGCCGCGGCGCAGACCCAGCGCACCGGCGATCTCGACCTGATCCTGGGCGAGCTCAACGCGGTCTATGCCTCGCTGCGCCGGGATTTCGCCTATGCCGAGGTGCAGAACGCCGCCGGCCGGCTGTTCACCTCGGTGGCGGCGGACCCGCTGCCCGCCGCCCTCCCGGCCGAGGACATCGCCACCGTCGCGGCGGCGATCCGGGAGACCGAGGCGGGCTGGTACGCCGGCCGGCTGGTGCCGCCGGAAACCCCGCAGACGGTGGCCGCGCCGGGGAGCTGAGCTGAGCGCCGGACGGGGCCGGCCGCGGCGTTCAGCCGTTCCGGTGCCCGCACCCGCCGAAGCGACGCGTGCGCCACCTTAATCGGACGTCTTCGGACCGGACCGGCGCGCCACCGGCGATGCGGATCGCCGCCGCTTGAGCGCCCGGTGCGACTCCCGCCGGGGTTTGTCTTGAATGATCGTTCCAGACCTGCCATGATGGGCGCGTCGGGAGAACGCGATGCCCTGGGAAAAGAACTTCAACGTCACGGAGGTGCTGGACAAGGCCATGCAAACCTTCTGGGCCTGCGGATACGAGGCGACCTCCATGCAGGATCTGGTGGATTGCACCGGCGTCAACCGGGGCAGCCTGTACGCGACCTATGGCGACAAGCGCTCGCTGTTCCTGGCGGCGCTGCGGCTGTACGACCAGACCGTGCGCCGCCGGCTGCTGGCCGAGGTCGAGGCCCGGTTCGGACCGCGCGAGGCGATCCGCCGGCTGTTCCTTGCGGTCATTGCCGATGTTTCCGAGGCGGGCGGCAATCGCGGCTGCTTTCTGACCAACACGGCGCTGGAACTGGCGCCGCACGACCCGGAAATCGGCCGGATCGTCGCCCAGGGACAGCAGGAGATCGAGGCCTTTTTCGCGCGCATGATCGAGCAGGGCAGGGCGCTGGGCGAGATACCGGCGGCGGTGGCGCCGGCGGAGACGGCGCGGGGTCTGCTGGCCTCGTTCATCGGGCTGGTGGTACTGGCCCGCAGCCGGCCCGAAAAAGCACTGCTGGAGGGCATCGTCGAGGAGGCCATCCGGCGACTCGGCTGATTTTTTTCGCCGTGTTTTGAACGATCGTTCAATACCAGGCGGCTGGCGGAGTTGCAGGCCGGCCACCGCTCAACCAGAGGAGACACGACATGACCTACACCGTGCATACGATCGAAACCGCGCCGGAGGCGGCGAAGGCGCCGCTCACCGAGGCCCGGCAGGCCTATGGCTTCATCCCCAACCTGCTCGGCGTGATGGCCGAGTCCCCTGCGCTGCTCAAAGCCTACCGGACCCTGAGCGGCCTGTTCGAGGAGACCTCGCTCAGCCCCATCGAACGGCAGATCGTGCTGCTGACGACCAGCTACGAGAACGGTTGCGAATACTGCGTCGCCGCCCACAGCGTCATTGCCGCCATGCAGAAGCTGCCCGCCGATGCGGTGCAGGCGATCCGCGACGGCAAGCCGATCGCCGATCCGAAGCTCGAGACGCTCCGGCGGTTCACCGCGGCAGTGGTGGATTCGCGCGGCCGGCCGTCGGATGCCGAGATCGAGGCTTTCGTGGCTGCCGGCTACGGACGGCAGCAGGTGCTCGAGGTGGTGCTCGGCGTCGGGATGAAGACGCTGTCGAACTACACCAACCATGTCGCCGACACGCCGCTCGATCCGGCGTTCGCCGGGTCCGCGTGGTCGAAGGCCGCCTGACCCTCGACGCGGCCCGAAGCGCCCGCCGGACAGGCATCGGCGGGAAGGGGCGGCGCCGGCCGCCCCTTTCTCTTAAGGCGGACCGACAGCCGTGACAGCCGGAGGCGGCGATCAGGGCCAGCGTCGCGGGGCACCGCCCAGGGACTGGCCGCCCAGCGACGGCGCGCCGCCGGCCGGGGCGCCCAGTTCCAGCCCGCCCAGCCGCGGCGCCGAAACCTCCAGCCCCGGCGTGCGAACCCCCGGCGCCTGTACCTCCGGCGGCAGCCGCAGCCGGCGGGCGGCGTCGCGGACGGCCGGATGCTCCCATTCGCCCGGCGCCGTCCACCGCCGCACCGGGCCGGTATCCAGGTGGACGAAGCCGGCGCTCGGGTAGTGGCCGATGCCGCCGCTCTGGTGCTCCAGGGCGGCGGCATGCAGGGCGGCACTGGTCACGCCGGCGACCCGGATGTCGATCGCGCGGCCCTGCATGTGCAAGCTGTTGACCGCCACCCACCGGCTGGTCCGCGCCAGCAGCACGTTGGTCTGCGGCGAGCGGTAGCCCGACAGCACGATGAACGCGATTTCGGTGCCGGGAGCGGAGCCGCTCCCGCCGCCGGCCAGCCGGCCGGCCAGCCCGGCCAGAATGTCGATCAGCGCCGGATCGATCGTCCTCACCTCGCCGGTGCGGCGGTCGCGCAGCAGGGCGGAGATCGCCGCCATGGCCTCGGGACGCGGGCCGGCGCCGTCGCGATAGACCCCGGCGAAGCGCTGCCCGCCCTGGCCCCCGCCCTGGCTGTCGACCAGCACGATCCGGCGGTCCCCGGCCGCCGCGGCCGCGGCCCGGCCGGCCAGACCGGCGACCGCCGCGGCAAGCCCCGCGGCGGCGCGGATGACCGCGCGGCGGCCCAATCCCGGCCGGGCCACCGGTGCTTCGTGTCCCCGATCCGTCATCGCCGCCTCCGACCGGCCCAATGAAGCGCAACAGCGCCCCTCAGAACCCGCTTTCCCGGATCAGCACCGCCGCCGCCGCCCGCCATGCCCGTTCGGCATGGGACAGCGCCTCGCCCTCGACCCGCACGCTGCCGCGGATCACCTGATCCGGCGCCGCGGACTCGGCATCCGGGTGCAGTATGACACGATAGACCGCCTTTTGCGGCAGGAGATTGCCCCCGGCATCGGCCCGCACCGCGATGGCGCCGCCATGGGTCGAGGCCAGCTCGGGCGCCTCGAGCGTCCGCGTGTTGTAGTCGGCGATCCGCACGACCGTCACCGGGATCGCCGGGCGGAGCGGGTCCTCGGGATGGAACCAGGCGCGCGCGCCCGGCGCGATCCGGCCGCGATCGGCGCCCTCGACATAGCCGTGGACCACGCCGGTGCGGGTATCGACCACCCGCGCCAGCGGCAGGCGCGGCTCGACCCACAGGCCGGGGCGCGCGATCTCGTTCAGATCGACCACGACGCCGTCCAGCGGCGCCCGCAGCTCCAGCGCCCGGCGCTGCTCGGCCAGCCCGGCCAGCGCCGCCAGCCGCGCCGCCAGCTCCTGCTGCACCGCCTGGAGCCGGCCCAGCTCCTCCGGGTCGGCGGCCTGGCGCAGGATGCGGAGCTGCAGGATCGCGGCCTCGCGCTCGGCAAGGGCGATCCGGAACTCCACCTCCGGCGCGCTGAGCGCGAACAGGCGCTGGCCGCGCGCCACCGCCTGCCCCTCCGCCGCCTCGACCGCCACCAGCCGGGCCGGCACCGGCGGGTAGAGCACGGCATAGTCGGCGGCGCGGAACACCGCGGGCAGCGCGACCGTGGTGTTCCACGGCGTCGCCACGAACCAGACCGCCGCGCCCAGCACGGCCAGGGTCGCCACCAGATTGGGCGTCGGCCGGATCAGGTGCCGGCGGCGCCACCATTCGCGCAGCTCGTTCGCCAGCGGCCGGGCGATGAACCACAGGATCTCGACGACGAACAGGAAGATGCCGAGCAGCTTGAAGAAGACGTGATAGACCAGCAGCGCAATGCCGATGAACAGGACCAGCCGGTAGATCCAGGCGGCATAGGCGAACAGCACCAGACCCGGCCGCAGCCATGGCGGGAACGGCTCGGGCGGCGGCTCGTCATAGCCGAACACCGTCCGGCGCAGGCGCCAGCGCGCCAGGGCAAAGGACCGGTCCTGGAGGTTCTGCACCCCGATCGCGTCGGACAGCAGGTAATAGCCGTCGAACCGCATGAACGGACTGAGATTGACCGTGAGCGTCAGGACCCAGGTGACCGTCGCCACCAGAAAGGCGACGCTGCGCAGCGGTCCGTCGGGCAGGAAGCTCCACAGCAGCGTGGCGACCGCGGCCAGCCCCAGCTCGACCATCATCCCCGCCGCGCCGATCAGCAGCCGCTGCCGCCGCGAGGCGAGCCGCCAGGCATCGCTGACATCGGTGTAGAGCACCGGCCACAGGACGAGGAACGCGACGCCCATGGTCGGCACCCGGCAGCCGCAGCGCCTGGCGGCATAGGCGTGGCCCAGCTCGTGCAGGATCTTGCTGAACGACAGCGCCAGCCCGTACCAGAGCAGCCCCTCCCAGGAAAAGAAATAGAGGAAGGTATGGACGAACACGTCCCATTGCCGGAGCGCCAGCACGATCCCGAGCAGCCCGAGCGCCGCCAGCACGGCGCAGCAGGTCCGGGTGAACAGCGGCCGGACCAGCGGCAGGGTGGCGTCGAGAAAGCGGTCCGGCCGGACCAGCGGAATCCGGACGAACAGGTAGTTGTGCAGCAGCCAGCGCGCCCGGGACGGCCGCGCCGCCGCGGCCTGGCGGACCAGCGCGGCGGTCATTTCGGGGCCGTCGATCCGGGCCAGGCTGTTGGCGCGGAGAAACCGCGCCAGATCCTCGACCGCGGCCGGTCCGGCGGCGCAGGTGGTTTCGGCCCGCAGCGCCGCCAGCACCGCCTCCGGCTCGCCCAGATGCCAGCGCGCCAACAGCTCGAAGGCGTCGCGGCCGATCCGGAAATAGCGGTTGCGCACCGGGTCGTAGAGCGTCCAGCTCGGCGCGCCGTCGGCGGTCGCCGGTCCGTCGAACAGCCGCAGATCGTCGCGCAAGGCCGGCAGCCGCAGCGGCCGGGCCGGGATGGCGGGCGGGGCCAGCGCGACGGCCACGGCTAGAACCCCGCCATCTGGCGCAGCGCCGCGATCGGCCGGCGGAACAGATAGAGGAACAGCGGCACCCGCTCCCCGTAGATCTTGGCGGTGCCCTGCGCGCCCAGCCGCGGCGGCGGCGTGCCCGGGGCGAGCGCCGCCTTCAGCCGGAAGGCCAGGATGCCGTCCGGCCCCGGCTCGGCCTGATAGGCGATTCGGGTCAGCTCGCCGGACAGCGGCCGGAGCGGATCGGTGTCGAGGAACAGCTCCACCGCCGCGCCGGGCGCCAGCACGATCGCATCGCCCACGGCCAGGCGGATGCCGATTTCGGCCAGCGCCGGGTCGGCGATCAGCATGATCCGCTCGCCGGTCGCGACCGGCCGGCCGATCCAGTCGTTGGGGTCGGCGAACACCGCGATGCCGGCCTGCTCGGCGACAACCTGAACCCGCCCGAGCTGCTCCCGGGCGAAGGCCAGCTCGGCCCGGCGCACGTCCACCTGCGCCGCCAGGATGGCGACCTGGGCGCTGCTGCGCGGATCGGCAAAGGCGGTCTGGGCGGCGCGGCGGTATTCCGCCTCGGCTACGGCGAGGGCGCGCTCGGCCACGTCGCGGCGGGCGCGCAGCTCGACGTCGACCATGCTGAACAGCGGCTGGCCCCGCGCCACCGGCTGGTTCGGCTGGACCTGCACCGCCGCGATCACGCCGTTCAGCGGCGCCGCCACCGCCAGCGGATCGATCGGCACGATCTCGGCCGGGGCCAGCGCCGACAGATGGACCGGCATGAACTGCACCGCGAGCAGCGCCGCCAGCAGGCCGGCCCAGGCCGCGCGCCGCGCCGGCCGCCCCCGGCGCCGTGCGGCGGGTCCGGCCAGGGCGGTCCAGGCATGGGCATAGGCGTCGGCCAGCTCCGCCGCCAGCACCCGTTCGGGGTCGGTCCAGGCCGTTTCGCGCGCCAGCCACAACCCGCCCAGCAGCGCGCCGCCGCGGTCCGTGAGCGGGCACCACAGGACAAAGGGGGCGCTCCACTCGGCCCAGCCGGTGCGCTCCCCGGGCGGCAGCGCCGCCGGATCGAGCGGCCGGCATTCGGCCGCCGTCCCGCCCTCCGCCAGCCGGCGCACCACCCGTTCGAGCCAGCGCACCATGGGCGCGTCGCGGTCGAGCGTCGCCACCCCGGCAACCGCCGCGATCCTGAGCGCGCGCGGCGGTCCCAGCGCCAGCACGGCCTGCCGGTAGCCGAGCAGCCGGCGGGTGTCGTTGACCATCAGGAAGCGCAGCGCCGCCGGGGTTTCGGCATGGCGGGCCGCCCGCTGGAGCTGGAGCAGCACGGCCGCGGCGTTGACCGGCGGCGGCGACCCGTCCATCGGCTCACTCCATGGCCGGCGGCGCGAACACCGCGGTGCCGCTCATCCCGGCGATCAGGCCGGCGGGGGGAGGATCGAGCACGCCGGTGACGCGCAGCGATTCGCTGGCCGCGTCGATCCGCGCGCCGATCGCGGTGACCCGGCCGTCATGGCTGCGGCCGGTCTCGTCGACCTCGAAGCGGAACCGTCTGTCCGGACGCAGCCAGCGCAGCCAGACCGAGGGGACGATCAGGGTCACTTCGAGGCTCTCGTCGTTGAGGATGCGCAGCAGCTCGCGGCCCGCCGGCACGCTTTCGTGCTCATGGACCAGCGCCTCGACCAGCCGGCCGCGCCAGGGCGCGCGGATGGTGCAGCGGCCGGTCACCACCTCGGCCAGCCGCTGCTCGGCCCGCGCGCGTTCGTAGTCCGCCTGGGCCACCGCCACCTCCAGCGCGCCGACCGAGTTCAGCCGGGCGAGCTGGCGGGCGTTCTGCAGGGTGTGGCCGGCGCCGCTCGCCGCGGCAACCGCCGCGGCACGCTGCGCCTCGAAATAGGCGCAGTCGAATTCCACCAGCAGATCGCCGGCGGCGAAGGCCCGGCCCTCGCGCACCGGCAGGCGGACGATCCGGGCGGCGATTTCCGACGACAGCACCGCCTCGTCGCGCGGCTCCAGCAGCCCGCGGGCACGCGGCGGTTCTGCCGGGTTGGGTGCGTCCTGCCGACCCTCGGGCGGCGCGGCGAGGGGCGGCGCGGCGAGAGGGGGTGCGGCGGCGGGTTCCCGGCCGGCCCGGTCGCGCAGATGGCGGTCGAGCAGGTCGAGGCTTGAGTCCCGCGGCGCGCCGTCCGACAGCGCGGGCGGCGCGGCGGTCTCGGCGGCGGCCGGGCGATCCGCCAGCACCAGCGCGCAGGCCGCAAGTCCGGCCAGCAGGGCCAGCCGGCCGGCCGCATTCGCCGTCCCGGATCGTGCCGTCCCAGATCGTGCCGTCCCAGATCGCATCGATCGCCGGCCCATTTGTCCCATCGCCGCGACGGCCAATATCATTCGCCCGAGACAGCCGCGGCTGGCCGGGCAAGGATCGTTATGACCCTAGTACGATTGTCGGTATGTCGCAATCAGTGCATGTCCCGGAACAGTCTGCGGGTCAGGGTTGACCAGCCGAGGGCGGATGAAGGCCAAGGGCGGAGTGTCGGGGACGGCATGCCGGCCGCCGTCCTCGCAACCCCATCGGTGCCGGGGGTCCGGATCGCGCCGCCGCGGCCGGCTGCCGAATGCGTGCACATCCCATGATTGGACTGCCTGCAGATTGACTTGCGCCACATCTCTGAAGCTGCTACCGGTCGGCGCGGGCAGTCGGAGATTGCCGCGCCTGCCCGGACGCCCGGATGACTTGCCCATTCATGGAGTCATCGGGACCCAGACCCGCTTCCCGGTGCAGAGTCCGGAGACATGAAAATTCTGGTGACCGGCGGGGCCGGATTCGTGGGCTCCAGCCTGGCCGTCCTGTTCAAGCGGGATCTGGCCGACGCCGAGGTGATCGCGTTCGACAATCTGCACCGCCGCGGCAGCGAACTCGCCCTGGAACGGCTGAAGGCGGCCGGGGTTGTGTTCCGCCACGGCGACATCCGCCAGCCGGACGATCTGGCCGAAATCGGGCCGTTCGATCTGCTGCTGGAATGCTCGGCCGAGCCCTCGGTCCATGTCGGCTATGGCGGCAGCAGCCCGGCCTATCTGATCCACACCAACCTGTTCGGCACGGTGAACTGCCTGGAGGCGGCGCGGCGCCACGGCGCCGACGTGGCGTTCCTGTCGACCAGCCGGGTCTATCCGATCGAGCGGCTGCGCGCCCTGCCGCTGGAACGCCGCGGCCGGCGGCTCGACATTCCGGCGGCCGCTGCCGGGCCGGGCTGGTCGGCGGCGGGCATCGCCACCGGTTTCCCGCTGACCGGCAGCCGGTCGATGTACGGCGCGACCAAGCTCGCCTCCGAACTGCTGATCGAGGAATACGGGGCGATGTACGGGCTGCGGGCGGTGGTCGATCGCTGCGGCGTGCTGACCGGGCCGTGGCAGATGGGCAAGGTCGATCAGGGTTTCGTCGTGTTGTGGGCGGCCCGGCACGCCTATGGCGGCCGGCTCGCCTATTCCGGATTCGGCGGGGAGGGCGTGCAGCTTCGCGACATCCTGCACGTCGCCGATCTTTACGATCTGCTGCGGCTGCAATTGGGCGACATGGCGGCCCATCGGGGCCGGGTCTACAATGTCGGCGGCGGCGCCGGAGTCAGTGTGTCCCTGGCCGAGCTCACCGAGCTGTGCGCCCTGCGATCCGGCGGGCGGATCGCCATCGGCCAGGACCCCGACACCCGTCCGGCCGACATCCCGTATTACGTCACCGACACGACGGAGGTGGCAGCGGCAACGGGCTGGCAGCCCCGCCGATCGGTCGAATCGATCCTTGACGATATCTTTTTTTGGCTGCATTCCTGCCGCCATATCGTGGAGTCTGTGCTAGCCTGATCGGATAGACATCGGTCGCCATCATTGAAGGCAGCAGGTGCCCATCATGGCCATCGCGTTGGTTACCGGCTCGGCCGGGCTGATCGGGGCAGAGGCCGTCAGGTTTTTCATCGGCAAGGGCTTCGACGTCGTCGGCATCGACAACGACATGCGGCGCTATTTCTTCGGTGCCGAGGCGAGCACGGCGTGGAGCCGGGAGCAGCTCGTGCGGCAGTACCGCGGCTACACCCATGTCGATGGCGACATCCGCGACCAGGACGCGATGCGCCGGGTGTTCGACCGCCATGGCCGCGACATTGCCGTGATCATCCACACCGCGGCCCAGCCCTCGCACGACTGGGCGGCGCGCGAGCCGCTGACCGATTTCACGGTCAATGCCAACGGCACGCTGGTGCTGCTGGAGCTGACCCGGCAGATCTGCCCCGAGGCGCCGTTCATCTTCACCAGCACCAACAAGGTCTATGGCGACACGCCCAACCGCCTGCCTCTGATCGAGCAGGAGACGCGCTGGGAACCGGCCCCCGAACACCCCTATGCCGCCCACGGCATCGACGAGAGCATGAGCATCGATGCCACCCTGCACAGCCTGTTCGGCGCGTCGAAGGTCGCCGCCGATGTGCTGGTGCAGGAGTACGGCCGGTATTTCGGCATGAAGACCGCCTGTTTCCGCGGCGGCTGCCTGACCGGGCCCGGTCATTCCGGGACCCAGCTCCACGGCTTTCTGGCCTATCTGGTGAAATGCGCGATCACCGGCACGCCCTATACGGTGTTCGGCTATCAGGGCAGGCAGGTCCGCGACAACATCCATTCCCGCGATCTGGTCGAGGCCTTCTGGCACTTCTTCCAGGCGCCCCGCTCGGGCGAGGTCTACAACATCGGCGGCAGCCGCCATGCCAACTGCTCGATGCTGGAGGCGATCGCCATGGCCGAATCGCTGATCGGCCGGCCGATGCAGTGGAGCTACAGCGAAACCAACCGGGTCGGCGACCACATCTGGTGGATCAGCGACATCCGCAAGCTGCGGGAGCACTATCCCGGCTGGGCGCTGACCTATGACATCCGGGCGATCATGGCCGAAATCCACGACGGGCTGGCCTCCCGTCTGGCGGCCGGAGCCTGATCATGCCGATCCAGGTCAACTCGCTCGCGGAGTGGCTGGACGCCGGCATTCCCGGCATGCTGTCGGTGGTGATTCCGGCGCATAACGAGGAAGGCCACATCGCCGAAACCGTGACCGGCATCACCGGGCGGCTGAGCGCCGCCGCCATCGCCCATGAGGTGCTGGTGGTCAACGACAACAGCGCCGACCGGACCGAGGCGGTGCTCCGGGATCTGGCGGGACGGTTCCCGACCGTGCGCTACGTCAACAACGATCCGCCCAACGGCTTCGGTTTCGCCGTCCGCCGCGGCCTGGCCGAGTTCCACGGCCATGCGGTGGCGATCATGATGGCCGACGGGTCGGACAGCCCGGACGATCTGGTGGCGTTCTACCAGAAGCTGGAAGAGGGCCATGATTGCGTGTTCGGCTCGCGCTTCATCCGCGGCGGCGGAGTGGTGGATTATCCCTGGCCCAAGCTGGTGCTCAACCGGCTCGGCAACAAGCTGATCAGCCTGCTGTTCCGCCTGCCCAACAACGACATCTCGAACGCCTTCAAGATGTACCGCCGGGCGGTGATCGCCGGGTTGCAGCCGCTGCTCGCCTACCACTTCAATCTCACGGTCGAGCTGCCGCTGAAGGCGGTGGTCCGCGGCTACAGCTTCGCCACGGTGCCCAATACCTGGCACAACCGCAAGGAAGGCCTGTCGAAGTTCAAGATCAGGGAGATGGGGTCGCGCTATTTCTTTATCATTTTCTACTGCCTGCTGGAGAAAAAGCTGTCGCGCAACGATTATCGCGGCCAGGAGCATCTCTGGGCCACGCAGTTGCAGGTCTGGCCGCGATGAAGCGCATCCAGATCGGCGTCCAGTTCGCCGCCTATCTGATCGTCGGCGGGGCGGCCTTCGTGGTCGATATCGGCATTTTTCTTCTGCTGCACGGGCTCGGGCTCGCGGTGTTGACGGCATCGGCGATCGGCTTCGTCAGCGCGACCCTGGTCAACTACGTCCTGTGCTACAAACTTGCCTTCACCCGCGGCCGCTTCAGCCGATCCGGCGAGATCGCCCGCCTGTTCGTCGTCGCCGCGATCGGCCTGGTTCTGAATACCGGGTTCGTGTGGGGGTACGTGGAGGGTCTGATCATGGCGCCGGAATTGGCCAAGGTTCTGGCCGTGCCGCCGGTGCTGATCTGGAATTACCTGGGCCGCCGCGCTCTGGTCTTCGACAATGCCATGCCGCCGAAAACGCAGCTCGTGACCGATGCAGCAACCGGCTGGGTTCACCGGCGGTCCTCCCGCGCCGGCATCACCGATTCAACCGGGTGATCGGCGGGTGACCGGGTCATGACCGATCTCGCAGCCCTGTATCGCCACCGGTTCTCCGAGACGGAGCGGCGGCGCAAGGACGAAATCTGGCAGGTGCTCTGCCGCCATCATTTCCAGAAATACGTGCGAGCCGATCATGATACCGTGCTCGACATCGCCTGCGGGCTGGGCGAGTTCTCCCGGCACATCGCGGCGCGGCGCAAAATTGCGATCGACCTCAATCCGGATGCCCGCGCGCTCCTGCCCGCCGAGGTCGCGTTCCATTTGACCCCGGCCGACGACATGTCCGCCGTCGAGCCGGCCAGCATCGACGTCGCCTTCAGCAGCAATTTCCTCGAACATCTTCCGTCCAAACCGGCGGTCGACCGCGTGCTGGCCGAAATCCTGCGGGTGCTGCGCCCCGGCGGCATCTACGTTGCCATGCAGCCGAACATCCGCTTCTGCCACGACCGGTACTGGGATTTCTACGATCACCACACCGCACTGTCCGACCGCTCCTGCGCCGAAGCGTTCGCCCTGGCCGGGTTCGAGATCGCCTCGCTGATCCCGCGATTCCTGCCGTTCTCGACCAAATCGGCGCTGCCGACCCATCCCGCTTTGGTCCGGATCTATCTGATGGTTCCGTTCGCCTGGCGCATCCTGGGCGAGCAGTTCCTGATCGTCGGCAAGAAACCTTGACGGAACGGCAGGTCTGCCTGACTGCTTTGCAGGGAGTGCCTTTCTGATGCCTGTCCGATCGGCTGCCGTCCGTGTCCCGCAAATCCATCATCTGCCCGGATCGTGGCAATCTTCGATTCTTTCCGTCTGGTTCTGGGTTGCCGTTGCTGCCACACTTTATTTTTTTCGCGCCCCCGATGCCTGGCTGAATCCGCAACTTTGGGCCGAAGATGGTCCGGTTTTCCTTCAGCAAAGCTTGCTTTTCGGCTGGGACTCCCTGTTCGTTCCCTATGCCGGCTATCATTTGGCGATACCTCGATTGACCGCATTGGCGGCGTTGCCACTTCCTTTAGAAGCCGTACCAGCTTTTTATACTTACGTTTCTGGGGCATTTGTGACGTTGACGCTGTCGCTGGTTCTGTCGCCCCGATTGCCCTTTTCCTACAAGCCGCTGCTGGCGCTCGCGGTGGTGCTCGTTCCTCACAGCGGCGAGGTTTTTGCGACCCTGACCAATATCCAATGGTTCCTGCCACTGGGTCTATTGGTCATGGCCTTCATGCAGCCCCCGGCCAGCCGCGCCGGACAATGGCTGGAGGCCGGCTATATCGGGCTGGCGGGTCTCACCGGACCGTTCAGCCTGTTCCTGGCGCCCATCTTCGTCGTCCAGACCTGGCTGAAGCGGCACGACGGCGCCGCCTTTCGACGACTGGTTCTGCTCTCCGCGATTCTGGCCGCCACCGCGGCACTTCAGGCGGCGACCATTCTCGATCACCATCAGTTCGCCACCGGCGATGCCTCGCCGCCCCTGCTGTGGTGGATTGCGATTGCGGTAAAGCGAGCCTTCGGCATGATGATTCCCTATGCCGGCGGGCTTTATTCGGACCCGGCCACGGCATGGATCGCATTTTCTTTGACCATTGCTTTCCTTTCCGGGATCGCTGCTTGCGTCTGGGTCAATCGGCGGAGTTTCGCGATCTGGTCGATGATCTTTTTTGGGTTATGTGTTCTGGCAGCGTCATTGTGGAAATCCCGTTTTGTTTTTCACCAATTAATAGTATTTGGGCCGGGTGACAGATACTTTTTCATTGTCGGAATCATGATCCTCTGGTGCATCATCGGCGCGCTTGGCGATCGACACATGCGATTTCCTGCTGTCGTTCTTCTCGCCAGTGCCCTGATCGCATCCGGAATGGATTTCGTCCGCCCGCCCCGGCCCGATCTTGGCTGGGCGGAACACATCGAACGGGCTTCCATGACCCCGGACTCTCCGGCGACCATCCCGATCAATCCGCCTCGCTGGCAGGTCACCATCCCGGCCGGCTATTTTGCGAGGAATTAGAGTGGATTTCGGCTCGGCGGCAAAGTTCCGCATTGGAAATTCTTTTCAACCGGGCCGACGGGTGTGGCTGCGTCTCGGCATAGATCTGAAATCCGCGCCGACCTGCTGCCGTTCACGACGTCATGCCCGGCCGGACGAGACATTATCCTCATAGCGATGCTGCCGGGTCAGGCCTCGCGCGAGGCCTTGACGAGCGGGTCCTGCCGGTCGCGGGACGCCGCGGCGCCGGTCAGGATTTCGACGAGCCGAGGCGCCGTGACCTGGACGCTGTACCGGCGTTCGACCAGCCGGCGGGCGGCCGCGCCCATCGACCGGCGCAGATCCGGCCGGTCGCGCAGGGCGGTCAGGGCGGCCCGCCATTCGGCGTCGGACTCCGGCAGGAAGCCGGTGATGCCGGGCTGCACCAGCGTGCGGTTGACGCCGACCGGCGAGGCGACGACCGGCCGGCCCAGCGCCATGTACTGGATCAGCTTGTAGCCGCATTTGCCGCGCTCCCACGCGGCCTCGGGCAGCGGCATGATGCCGACATCGCCGGTCTGGAGCAGCCCGGTCTCGGTGTCTTCCGACCAGGGCAGGACGCGCACCGGCACGTCCGGCAGCGCGTCCGCCCCGGCGCCGATCAGGTGGACGATGCCGCGCCCGTCGCGGCACACCGTCGCGAGCGCCCCGGCCACCATCGGCAGATAGGCGGCGGTCAGCGGCGTGCCGATCCAGACCACCGTGAACGGCGCGTCCGGCACCCGCGGCCGCGGCCGGTAGCGGTCGAGGTCGATCACCGTCGGCAGGATCGCCACCTGCCGCGCCGCCGCCGCCCGCGCCCTGTCCGCCAGATACTCGTTGCCGGCCACCACCACTGCGGCATTGCGCATCAGCCGGTCGATCTTGCGGCCGAGCAGCGCCCGGACCAGCGGCTGCGGATGGCCGTCATAGCGGTGGAACCACGCGTCGTCATAATCGGCGACATAGGGAATACGGCCCAGAAACAGGGATTCCACCGCGAAGGGCAGCCAGGGCAGCAGCTCCTTCTCGATCCACAGCAGATCGAAGCGGCGCAGGCGCACCAGCCGGGAGAGCCGCCGGACATAGGCCGCCAGAACCCCGGCGACCGAGGGGCGGCGTCCGGCATAGAGCGCTTCCAGATAGGCGTCGTCGAACAGCGGCGCCGTTTCGATGTGCAGCCCGGCGGCGCGCAGCCAGGGCAGGTACTGCGCATGGCGCAGCCGGCTGCTGGCACCCAGGCGGCCGTAGCGGCTCAGCAGCAGAATGCCGGTCATGGCGTGGGCTCCGGGCGCGGGGTCCGATAAGCGATGACGCGACGAAAAAGATCGGCCCACAGCATGCCGTAGCCGGCGAGCACCTGCCCCGCCTCGACCGGATTGCGGCGGGCCAGCGCCAGCGCGAGCCGAGAGACCGGCTCGGCCAGCAGCGTGGCGGCGGCGACCAGGGTCGCCCCGGCCGGCCCGAAATGCTTGAAGCCGTAAAGAATCCGGCTGCGCAGGCTGTAGAACAGGCGGGTCGCGCGAATCCGGTCGGTGGTGCCGCCGCCGATGTGCACGGCCCGCGCCGTGGCCAGGTAAAGGCTGCGCCAGCCCAGCCGGGCCGCCCTCAGGCTCAGATCGAGATCCTCCAGATAGACGAAGAAGCGCTCGTCGAAGCCGCCCAACTGCTCGAACACGCGGCGCCGGACGAACAGGACCGCCCCCATGACGTGATCCACCTCGCGGGTCTCCAGGTGATCCCAGCCAGTCATGAGAAACGGCGGAAACCGCCGCGGCCACACCCGGTCGAGCCCCAGGCTCTGGGCCGCCAGCCGGCCTGGCGTCGGAAAGCCGGCGCAGGACCGGGCCACCTGCCCGGTCGGAGCGATCAGTTGAGTGCCGAGCAGCCCGATCCCGCGCCGCCCCGGCCGCGCCAGCTCGGCCAGCGGCAGGCTCAGCGAGCCGGCAGACAGCCGCGTGTCCGGGTTGAGGAACAGCAGGATCTCCGCGGTCGAGCCGGCGGCGCCCTGGTTGCTCGCGGCACCGAATCCGCGATTGGCGGAGTTGCGCAGCACGGTCAGCGGCAGGCCCGGCCTTTCGAGCCCGTCGGCGGAGCCGTCGGTCGAGGCGTTGTCGACCACGACGACCCGCTGCACGACGGCACCGGCATCCGGCAGGGCGGCGAGCGAGTCCAGACAGTCGCGCAGCAGCGCTCCGCTGTTCCAGTTGACGATGACGATATCGAGGGTGGCCGTCATGCGGCGATCCCCACCGGGCTGCGCCCGGCACGCGCCGCACTTCGGTGCCGCGACCTCATCATGCCGCCAGGATCACACTCGGCAGGCATTGGATCTCGGATGGCCGCCTCCGACTCGCAGGCGTGACCGGCCGACGGCCGGCCGACTGAAGTCTTGCACGGGCCGGCGGAACGGCATAAGGACAGGGCTACCCCATGCGGCTTAACCCGGTGAAAACGGGGACGAGCTGGCCGAAGGCACAGCGTGAAAGGGTATTGAGCCATTGTCATTTCGGCGCAAGCAGAACCATCGGGCGCGACTGCGATGGTTGCCCAGGCGGCATCGCCAGGCCGCAACCGGTCGGGGCGAAGAACGGTGCTTTGGTCTGTGACCGCCGAGGGCGCCCGGTCGAGGACAGCCCGGCAGCCGCCGCAGGCCCGGCACTGGCAATAAGGCCGGTGGATCTGAAGGCCGGCGTGGCAAACCGGGGTGTGGCGCAGCGGGCAGTCGAGAAATCGGACAACCAGGAAACACCAGACATCTTGCAGAGACCGCGATGAGCACGCCCCTCACCCAGACGGCCGGCACCGGCCGGCCGGACACCCTGGCCCGCCAGCCGCGCCGCGGCAGGACCGATCGGGTGCGGGCCCTGGACGACATCCTGGGCGGCCTTGCCCGGTGGCACATCTGGACGCTGCTCGGCTGGCACGATATCCGCCAGCGGTACCGCCGATCGGTGATCGGCCCATTCTGGCTGACCATCAGCATGGGGGTGATGGTCGGCAGCCTCGGGCTTCTCTATGCCCAGTTGTTCCGCATCGAGGTTTCCGGATTTCTTCCCTTCCTGGCGGTCGGATTCATCATCTGGGGACTGATTTCGGGCATCATGCAGGATGGTTGCATGGCCTTCATCTCTGCCGATGGCGTCATAAAGCAGGTGAAACTGCCGTTTTCCGTTCACGTCTACCGGCTCATCTGGCGGAACCTGCTGATCTTCCTTCACAACGTCGTAATATATGTCGTGGTCATGGCGGTGTTCGGCCTGTGGCCGGGATGGCCGGTGCTGCTGGCTGTTCCCGGCTTTGCAATGCTGCTGATCAACGGAGTCTGCATTTCGCACTTGCTGGGTCTGATCTGTGCCCGATATCGTGACGTCCCGCAGATCATCATGAGCTTCGTTCAAGTGTCGTTTTTTCTCACGCCGATCATGTGGCAACCGGATTTGCTGCCCGAACGGACCATGCTGATCGACCTCAACCCGTTTTATCACCTGATCGAAGTCGTCCGTACCCCCCTGCTTGGCGGGGTGCCGGCGATGACGTCCTGGATTGCCGTGATCATGATCACGGCCGCGGTCGGAGCGGTGTCCTTTCTGATGTTCGCCCGGTTTCGTGCCCGGATCGCCTACTGGCTGTGATCGAAATCGCCGGCAACCGACATGATCCGAAGGCTGAAACCGTCGAATGGCTAGTGTGACCCTGGAGGGCGTATGGGTCGAGTTCCCGATCTACAATGCGGGTTCGCGATCCCTGAAGAACAGCGTGCTGTCGCTCGGCAGCGGCGGCCGGATCAGTTGCGACTCGCAAAACCGGATCGTCGTGGAGGCCCTGGCCGATCTTTCGCTGCACTTCGAGCATGGCGACCGGATCGGTCTGGTGGGGCATAACGGTGCGGGCAAGACGACGGTGCTGCGGGCCATTGCCGGCATTTACGAGCCGTCGCGCGGCAGCATCGTCTGCCAGGGCCAGGTCACCTCTCTGTTCGACGTCGCTTTCGGCATGGACATGGAGGCGACGGGTTATGAGAACATCGTGCTGCGCGGCCTGTTTCTGGGCCTGACTCCCCGGCAGGTGCGTGCCCGTACCGGCGAGATCGCCGAGTTCGCCGAGCTGGGCGAGTATCTCGCCATGCCGGTCCGCACCTATTCCGCCGGCATGCTGCTGCGGCTTGCGTTCGCGGTCTGCACCTCGGTCGAGCCGGAAATCCTGTTGATGGACGAATGGATCAGCGTCGGCGATGCCCATTTCATGGGCAAGGCCCAGGCCCGGCTCAACGATCTGGTCAGCAGCGCCGGAATCATCGTTTTGGCGTCGCATTCGCTGCCCTTGATCCGTCAGGTCTGCAACAAGGCCGTGCTGCTGGAGAGGGGCCGGGTCACGGCATTCGGCCCGGTCGAAGACATCATTCGGATTTACCAGCCGGATGGCTGAGCCCGATCGGGCTTTCATCGCCTCTTGGTAAGGTCTCGCAGGGTCCAGCCGGATCGGCGTCCGGCGAACCGGAAGGTCGTCGGGCGGGGCCATGGCATTTCGACAAGCCCGGCCCCGCGCGCCGGGCCGGAGACCCGACGCAGGGCCCAAGCCACCCGCAGCCGGCCTTCCACGGTTCTGCAGGCTGGCCGCCGGCTAGGCTCGGTCGGGACGCGGGGTGAATCGTATCGCCACCTTTTCGCAGGACGTGGCGGTGCCGAGAACCGTGTAGGATTCGCCGAACGCACTGCAGAAATCCTCGAGCGCCCGCAACTCGTCCAGGACGCAGTCGAACTCGTCGAAGATCACGACGGATTTCGGCAGCAATGCGCGCAATTCGCACAGCACGAACAGCGTCGAAGAGTACAGATCGCAGTCGATATGGATCACGAACGAGTCGAACCCGGCCAGCAGCCCGGACTCGGCCAGGAACGGGGGCAGCGAGTCCTGGAACCGGCCCTTGACGAACCGCACCCGCGGATCGTCGCTATTCGGCAGCTCGCCGCCCAGGTTCCAGGCCCCCGGTTCGACCCGCCAGCCCAGACCGCGCCACTCCTCGGGCATTCCCGTGAAGGTGTCGAAGCCGAAGAACCGCGCCTCGGGATGCGGGCAGTGCCGCGCCCAGTGCCGGACCACATTGCCGCTGGCGCAGCCGAATTCGAGATAGGCGAACCGCTCGGGGCAGTGCCCGGCGATCAGGTGGCCGTACAGCTCCTCTCGGGTCGGGAACGCCGGCGTGCCGGCGGTCAAGTGGTCCCTCTGCCAGGCCCGCAGCTTCGGCGAATGGGCCAGGATGCGCACGGTGTGCGAATTGGGCAGCCAGCTCAGCAGCCGCTTGGCAAGCTTGCGCGAATTCGACGGCAGGCGCCGAATCAGGGGGAAATCCCGGCGCGGGTCGAACGCCGGCACCGGTGCAGAAACGGCCGCCGTCGGCCCGGAAACGGGCTGGGCAGAATCGGGCTGGGCCGTATCGGGCAGCACGACCTTGGGATCAGCCGAAATCTGCTGGCCTCCGGATTGGTTCATCCGCCGTCTCCTCTGAAGCAATCCGCCGGTCGCAATACCCGCGGGCCGCCGACCGATCACGATGGCCGGAGCATCCGGAAGTTTCGGCCCAAAATCAATGGGCTCGGACAAGTTTCGGAGGGACCGGAATATTGCCGCCGCAGCAGTTATCTGCTACCACGCTGGCATTTGCTGGGTATTAAGTACACGGGACGGATCGGCCGCGGGTGCCGATCGACTCCGAGTCCAGGAGGTCGTGTTGCCTTGGGTGGAGACTCCCCTTATGCGGCACGGGCAGCGGCTTCTGGCGTGCATGGCGGCGGTCCTGCTCGTGGCTTTTGCGGGCGGCGCGATGCCCGTCCATGCCCAATCGGATTATCTTCTCGATGCAGATCTCCAGAGCGACGCGGCGCGCACCTGCCGAACCGATGTGGCGCCGCCGGCGCCGCGCACCACCCGGGCACCCGACGCGATGAGGGTGCTGCCGCCGCCCGACGGCGCCTATCTGGGCCTTTACCAGATCCCGCCGCTCAGGGACCAGATCGAGGCGTTCGCCGCGGCCACCGGCGGCATGCCGCCCATCGTCTTCACCTTCCACGACTGGTATGCCGACACCAATTCCGGCAACCGGCCGAGCCTGACCTTCGATGATCCGATGGAAGGCCAGGGCAATGTCCCGCCGCTGGTGCTGGCCGAGTGGCTGCGGCAGCGCGGCTCGGTGATGGCCCTGGCCTGGGCGGTCTACTGCTGCGACATCGAGTCCACACTGTTCTGGTTGCGGCTCAGATCACCCCATGATCATTTCAACCGCATCCTGCGCGGGGAGCATGACGCCTTCATTCGCGCCACCGCCCGGCGCATCCGCGACTGGGGCGGACCGATTATGCTGACCCTGGTGCCGGAGATGGACTGGCAGGGCCAGTTCGCCTTCGGTGCGAATGGCCGGCGCTGGATGGATGCGGTCGACGACATTTGCGGCCAGTATGGCGACCCGGCCTGGCCGGACGGGCCGGAGCGCATCCGCGACCTGTTCATCCACGTCATCGACATTTTCCGCGAAGAGGGCGCGGAGAACGTCACCTGGTTCATGTATTCGGGCAACCAGTACATGGTACCGGGCGTCGATGGGCAGAGCATGTGGCTTCATCCCCGGTTCTACTATCCGGGGGACGCCTATATCGACTGGGTCGGGCAGAGCGTGTACTTCATCGACCCGGCATGGAATGTGGAGTTCGAGGACGTCGGCAGCTTCGACGCGGTGTTCCGCCCGGGCTACGAGGCGTGGCGCAGCGTCACCTCCCGCCCGCTGCTGCTGGCCGAGTTCGGCATCCTGGCCGAGCCGACCCGCGACCGGCGGGATCTCTGGCAGCGCGTGTTCGGTACCTATCTGCGCAGCGTGCCGGGGGTGCGTGCGGTAACGGTGGCCGATTCCGATCTGTTCGAACTGTACTTCAACATCCCGCGGGTCAGCACGCGACCCGAGGAGAGCGCCCTGTTGCGGCGCATGATGGACGATCCCTATTTCACCCGTGAGCTGCGAGTTGGCCCGCCGGCGGCGCAGTGAGCCACGAGGACGGCGGTGCTGGAGGGCTGGCGATGCAGGACGTGACGGAACCGGCGGGCGAGCAGACGCACCGGGCAACCGGTCTGCCCAGGATGAGCGTCGTCCTGCCGACCTTCAACGGTGCCGCCTTCCTCGAGGAGACCATCCGCAACATTCTGGGCCAGGATTATCCGGACCTGGAGTTCATCGTCATCGACGGCGCCAGCACCGACGGCACGGTCGACATCCTGCGCCGCTATGACGACCGGATCGCCTACTGGGAATCCGAGCCCGACCGCGGCCAGTGCCACGCCATCAACAAGGGGTTCGCCCGCGCCACCGGCGACATCCATTACTGGGCCAATGCCGACGATCTGCTGGAGCCGGGCGCGCTGCGCCATGCCGCAACGCTGCTCACCGACTTTTCCACCCCGCAATGGGTGGTCGGCGCCGCCCGGCTGATCGACCAGCGCGGCCGGCAGTTCGGCATGCGCGTGCCGGATCGTGTCGACGACACCACCTTCCTTCTGTGGTCGGTGCGCTGGATACCGACCCAGTCGGTGTTCTGGAACCGGGCGATGTGGCAGGCGGCCGGGCCGTTCGACGAGGACCTGCACTACGTGATGGATCTCGCGCTGTGGCAGCGCATGCACCGCGCCGCGCCGGCGATCGTCACGCCGCAGGTGCTCGGCTGGTACCGCCTGCACCACGACGCCAAATCGCTGGTCGGGGTGGAAAAGTCCCGGCGGGAGCGCAAGGCCTACCTCACCCGGCTGATCGCGGCGGATTTCGCCCGGGCACAGAGCGACGGGCTGGACAAGGTGGAGGCACTGGCCGAGCGCTACGCGGTGATGCTGGACGAGCTGGCCGACCAGCGGGCCCTGCTCGAACGCATGCGGCGCAACCGGCTGCTCGGTCCGATCCTGAAGCTTTACGGCCGGTTCGCCTGGGTGCCCGACCTGCGGCTGTGACGCCGCGCACCCAGGCTTCGGATCGGCCCAGGATTCAGATCGGCCCAGGATTCAGATCGGC
>CAZTNV010000002.1:31088-82108 GCA_964615535.1 uncultured Mycobacteriaceae bacterium
GATCGGCCCAGGATTCAGATCGGCCCAGGATTCAGATCGGCTGGGAGATTCCGAGAAGGTCGAGGCAGCGGCGGAAGCGGTGGCGCCAGGTGTGCTCGCCCTCTGCCCGGGCCCGGGCGGCGCGCCGGATCTCCCGGCGGCGCGTGTCCCGTGCCGGGTCGAGCCAGAACCGCGCCTTGTCGACCAGGTCCTCGAACCCGTCATAGAAGATCATTTCGCGATCCTCCTCGAAGCACTCCTTGAGCTCGGGATAGCTGTTGGCCAGGTGGACCGCGCCGCACATCGGCGCCTCGAACTCGCGGAAGCGGATGAAGAACAGCGGGGAGCGCAGGACGAAGCTGCTCGCCACCTCCATCGAGCCGAGCGTCACCGCCGCCCGCGACATGTACAGCGGCATGTCGGCGAAGGACGGCCCCTCCGCGTACTCGACCGACCCTTCCTTGAGGTGCTTTTCCGGAACGTCGCGGACCGTCGCCTCGACCGAGCGGATGAGCGCCGCCCGGATGCAGGCGCGGCCGCTCTCATAGCTCAGGCTCTTGACCAGCCGCTCCCAGCCCTCCTGATAGTAGAACAGGGCGCGGAGTGCCGGGACCGGCAGGCGGTCGCCGCCATAGACCTTGAACGGGCTGGCGCCGTAGACCTTCACCGGCACCCCGGCCCGGGCCAGGCTGCCGACCGCCCGGGCGCGGGCGCCGTAGCAGGCGCCGATGAAGCAGACCGCACGCTGTTCGTCCGATTCTGCCACGTCCACCGGATGAAAGGTATGCGGGTTGGCGGCGAACGGCATCTGGACCAGCTTCCTGGCGCCGTAGCGCCGGATCACGTGCAGGTTTTCCCGCACCGACGTCCACACCAGATCGAAGCAGGGGGTCAGCTTTTTGACCCGGTAGGGATGGGTGAGATCGTCCATGTTCAGGTTGACGGTCGGGATGCCCATCCGGCCGATTTCGCGCACCGCATCGGGCGGCAGCAGATGGTCCACCGCGGTGGCAAAGAACAGGTCGCAGCCGCCCGCCTCCTGGAACTTCCGCACCTCATCCACGGTGACCTGGCCATAGACCTCGGCCTTGTCGTAGCGCCCGAGCCTGGCCGCCGGATTGATATGCAGCACCTCGTGACGGGCGCGGCGCAATTCGTCGATCATATGGACATGATGCGCGTCGTACTGGTATTCTCTGCCTTTAAATTCCGGGCCACCCGCGTTGTAGTGAACGATTCGCATGAGTCCTCGCGGAGTTTGAGAATGGCTTGGCCCCGGTGCGAAATACCACAAGACGCCGCGAAAGACCGCGGTGTGGGAAGTGGGCGGCCGGCATCTTCCGACACTTCCGACAGCCGGTGCGATGGGTACACCGGTTGTCCGGATCGGCGCCAGCCCTTTTCGAGGCGGCGCCGGGAGAGCGCTGAGCGGCCACGGTGGCCGTCGGCATGATGGCGGCCCGCCGGATCGGCCGCGCCATCGGCCGCGCCATCGGCCGCACGGTGAAGCGAATCCTCAGCGGGACGCTGTTCCTGTCGCTGGGCGGGCTGCTCGGGGCGCTGGTCGGCCTGTTCTCGTTCGCGGGAGCGCTGCTGGTCCCGGCGGTTGCCGTGGGCGCGCTGATGCTGGCCGTGCCGTACAGCAGCCTCTACGCCATCGTGGCGGTCACGCCGGTCAATGTGGAAATCACCGGCTCGATCACCGTGACCCGGCTGGTGGTCATGGGCAGCCTCGGGGTGATCGCGTTCCAGGCCGTTACCCGGCGAGCACCGATGCCCACCCCGTTCCTGTGGCCGGAGGGCATCGCCGCGGTCGCGTTCTTCGCGGCGATCACGATATCGTCGCTGGCCTATGGCACGTCGGAACTGGGCGGCCGGCTCGGGCCGTTCTTCATCTATGCGGTGATCTTTTTCGTCGTGCTGAACCATGCCGACGACCCGGTGCGGTTCCGCCGCGTCCTGTGGATCATCGTGGTGACGGCGGTGCTGCAGGCCCTGCTGGTGATGGCCGAGGCGCTTTACGGCTTCTCCCCGTTCGGCGGCTGGCACCAGGAACTGGCCGAGGATCGGGGCGACGAGGAGGTGCGCGTGGTCGGCACCCATGCCCACCCGATCACCCTGGCCGGCTTCTTCCAGGTCGCCATTCCCGCGGCAATCGGCCTGGCGCTGACCAACCGCATCCCGCTCCTGACCCTGCCGCTGCTCGGCGCCTCGGCGCTGTTCGTCATCGGCTGGTGGTATACCTTCGCCCGCAGTTCGTGGATCGGCATGGTGATGCTGCTGATGGCGGCGATGCTCACCGCCTCCCGCGGGACCCGGACGCTCGGCCTGATCGGCGGATTCTTCGCCTTCACCCTTCTGGCAATATACGATTTTTCGACGAGTGCGATCATACAGGACATCGAGAGCCTGGCCGTGCTGCGCTCCGCCTCCCAGCGGGCCGGGGTCGCCGCCGGTTCCGAATCCCTGACCTGGCGCCTGGAGAACTGGTCGGCGGCGGTCAGCATGTTCCTGGACAATCCCCTGTTCGGAGTCGGGATCGACCAGAGTCCGCGCTTCATGCTGGAACATCTCCCGCTCGGCTCCGTAGCCCACACCTATATTACGACTGCCCAGCCCCACAACATCTTCCTGCAGATCGCGGCGGAAAACGGCATCCTGGCGATCGTCACCTTCCTGGTTCTATGGATTCTGGCGTTCCGCGCGCTGCTGTCCGCGAGGCACAACGATGCCCTGCGGCCCTATGCGATCACGGTCTTCGCCATGCTGGCCGCACAGCTCGGAACCTTCTTCTTCAATCCGATGCCGCGCGAGATCTGGCTGACCCTGGCCCTGGCGATGGCGCTCGGACGCATTCATGCGCGCAGCCTCTCGCGGCCGCCGGAGCCGGCATCGCCGCCGTTTGCCGCCGGGCTCGCCAGGCCGATCGCGGCACCTTTTAGTTGATAGAAAGCGCCCGGGCGGGCAGGCCCTGGGTCGCAGACAAGGGCAAGCGGCCGGCTGCACTGGGCGCAGAAAGGGCGAGGGGCGACCTGCACGATTTTCTGAACCCCCGGAAGTCCAGTTGTGCTAACGTATCGCGCAATAGCCGGCAATGTCCGGCTGTTATGTTTTGATGACCAAACTATGGAATTGCGAACCGGATGGACATACCAAGCCTGAAACGACTTGGCCGGTCGCCCTTGTCGATCCTCTTCTCTCCGAGTTTTCTGGTTTTCGCCGGCGGCATGGCGAGGTCGGGCTTCGGCTTCATCATCAGCCTGATGATCGCGCGATACTTCGGTGTCGAAGATTACGGCCTGTTTTACACCTATATGGTGATTTCCGTGCTGTCGCTGGCCGTGGCAGGCGACGCTCTGGACGGCGGCGTCGTACGCTTCTTCACCTACAGACTGCACCATGATCCGAAGCGGGCCCATGACGTGCTTGGCAGTGCGCTAGCCTTTCGCGTCATAGTTGCCGTTTTGCTGATCGTGCTGAGCGGCCTTTTTGTCCTGGTCCTGGCCCCGCACACCATGGCGGCGCAGGATTACGGCCATTTGGTGATGGCCGGCGTGCTGGGCGGCGCCTTTGTTTCCCTGGTCTCCTTTTCCAACTCGATCTTCATTTCCCGAGAGAATTTCTTCTATCGTGCGGCGCTGCTGCCGAGCCTGAATGCGGCGCGCTGTCTGGTGCTCGGACTCTGCCTTCTCGGAGGGTTGAGCGGCCTGATCACGATCCTCTGGATCGACGTGGCGGTCATGATCACCTTCGCGCTCATGACCCTGTGGCTGGTGCGCACCGATCTCGCGGCGATCGGTTTCTGCCGGGAAACCATGCGCGATCTGTTCCAGTACGCCAAATGGTCGATCGCCGGCATGGCCTCCTACCTTCTCTTCATGGGGTTGAATGCGCCTCTCCTCATCTACTTCTGGGGCGAGGGGGAAGCGGGGATCTACGGGGCCGCCATCAGCTTTGCGATGATCGTGGAGCACGCCGCCGGCGCGATCGTGACGGTCCAGTGGCAAAGGGCGAGCAAGATCAGGACCGCCCAGGAAATTCGGCAATTCCTCCGGAGAACGGCGCTCGTTTCCCTGCTCTGTGCCGCGGCGCTGGCCCCGCTCGGCCTGATCGGGGGACCGGTCATAGAACTAGCCTTCGGCAGCGCGTTCTCCACGAGCGCGGCCATCTTCCCGATTATTTTCATCGGAACGATCATCCACATGATCTCCATGCCCCTCGCGCTGATCTTCATCGCGACCGACAAGCCGCATCGGATCGCCTATGCGGCGATGCTCGGTCTGGTGAGCTGGGCCGCGGCGGCGGCCATTCTGATCCCCGCCTACGCCGAGTGGGGCGCCGCATTGTCGGTCCTGGTCGCGCGCATTGCGCAAGGAGTGGCGATAGCGGTCATGGTCGGCCGGGCGCTGGCCACGACCGGCACCGAAGACGAGGTGTCCGGCGGTGGAGCCGTCCGGTGATCTGCCCTCCCTTGACCGGTTTGGCCCGGAAAAGGCGGCGTGGGGCGAGCTGTTTGCGCGTCGAGCCGTTCTGAGGAATATTCAACCGTCCAGGGAGGCCCACGGCCAATCCCGGTGACGATTGCCGCGTCGATAGGGGGCATGACATATGCGCTTCCATGCCATGTGTGTGGTGAAGAACGAGGCCGACGTATTGGCCGAGACCCTGACCAGGGCCGCGGCGTGGTGCGACCACATCTATGTGTTCGACAATGCCAGCACGGACGGGAGCTGGGAAATTGTTTTGGATCTGGCCAGGCGCCATCCGCAAATCGTGCCCTTTCGGCAAAGCGATCAGGTTTTTACTGAGCGTCTGCGCCGCGACATCTTCATGAATTATCGCGACAGGGCCGAGCCGGGCGACTGGTGGTGCCGTCTGGATGCAGACGAGATCTATATCGACAACCCACGCGATTTCCTCCCGCAAGTCCCGAAGCAATTCGATCTCGTCTGGGGCGCCCTGTTCCAATACTGCTTTACCGATCAAGACCTGATTCGCTACGAACAGGAGCCATCGCTCTATGATGATGGCGTGCCGGTCGGCCAGAAATGCCGGTACTACATCAACAACTGGTCCGAGCCCCGTTTTTTTCGTCAACACAACGGTCTCTTCTGGCGCAACAAGCCCAAAAACGGTTGGCCCTCCCTGGTCACCCACTTCGCGGATCGACGAATCCGGGTCAAGCACTATCAGTATCGCTCGCCGCAACAGATCCAGCGGCGCATCGCGGTTCGATGGCAAGCCGCGGCCAGGGGTGGCTTTCCTTTCCCTCATGAAGTCCTTGCAGGATTCAGACAGAGCATCGGCGATGTCCCAGAAGTTACCAAGGCGGATGAATGGGCGAAACGGGCTCAACTCAGGGCTGTCGAACTTGGCGGGCCGCCCGAGGATGCCTGGCGGCAACGGGTGGTCAGTGCCTCCGGCCTGGTGCTGGACGGCAGCGAAAGCGATTATGTCCTGCGCGAGGACCTGATGCCGGCCATCCCGCACGTAACGCCGACCAAGCGTCTGGCCAGAAAAGTATTACGCACCTGTTTCAGCCCCTTTGCCGACTGGATTTAGCGCCAGGTCGACAGGATCGGCCCGAGGCTTGACGAAACAGGCGGGCCGGGCGATCGGACGGCATGGCGCCAGCGTTCAGACAAGCCCGGTCCGCACGCCCTCGGTGAGGCTCCATGACGACAATGGCCTTGCCGCCAAATCGTCCAGCCATATATCTGGCTATATTTCCAGGCTTCCCGGAGGCCAAGGTGGGCAACCCGTCCCAGAGGCGCGCCCTCGACAGGTACCGCCGCCGCCTGGGTGCGCGCGGAATGGCGCGTTTCGAGGTGCTGGGCCTCGACTCGGATCGTGACCTGATCCGCTCGCTCGCCCGGCGCCTGGCCCAAGGCGATGCCGAGGCCGCTCGGCTGCGGGCCGAGGTCGCCCGGAAGATTGCCGGCGAACCGCCTCGCCGCGGCGGCATTCTGGCCGCATTGCGAGAATCTCCGCTGGTCGGAGCCGACCTCGACCTCACGCGCGAGGCCGTTACGGGCCGCGATGTCGAGCTGTGACGCGCTATCTTCTCGACACGAACATCATCAGCAACGCGACCAAGCCGGCGCCCTCGGACTCCCTGCTGCACTGGCTTTCGGAACAGGTCGATGAGGATTTATTCATCTCGGCGCTGACCCTTGCGGAGATCCGGCGAGGCATCCTGGAGAAGGAGGATGGCCGGAAGCGGCGCGACCTCGATGCGTGGTTTTCGGGTCCCACGGGTCCTCACGCGCTGTTTGCCGGCCGGGTGTTGCCGTTCGACGAGCGGGCGGCGCTGGTCTGGGCGGACATCATGGCCGAAGGCAAGGCCGCCGGTCGGCCGCACAATGCTCTCGATGCCATGATCGCGGCCATCGCCAGGGTCAACGACTGCATCGTCGTGACCGACAATGAGAAGCATTTCCGCACGGTTGACACCCTCAACCCGATACGTCGTGCGCCGCCCGAACCGATGGCATGAACGGTTCGGACTCTGGCCGAAGCAACCGATCCGGCCAAATTCCGGCAGTGCATTCAGACCGCACCAGCATCGGGCCGCCATCGGCCGCCATCGGCCGCCATCGGCCGCCATCGGGATGAATGCCGTTCCCCTGGAGGCGGGTTCGGGACCCGCCGTCATGCCCCGGCGCCGGCTCCGGCCGGCGGCTCGCCCTCCGTTCGGATGTCCGGATCGAGCGGCACCGGCCGCGCGCCGTGGGTGCGGCTCCACCGGATCGTGTGGTCCAGCCCGGTGCCGAGATCGGTCGAAGCGCGCCAGCCGAGCAGACGGTCGGCCTTGGCGGTATCGGCCGCGAAGCGTTGCATTTCGTTGGGCCGGGTGGGGATGGCGCCCGGCCGCGGCCGGCCGCGCGACCCGACGCGCCGGTAGATCTCCGTCACGATGTCGATCACCCTGTGCTCCTCGCCGCTGCCCAGATTGACCGCCTCGCCCGCCGCCGCCGGGGCCGCTGCCGCCCGCACGAAGCCGTCCACCACATCGCCGACATAGGTCAGCTCGCGGAGCTGCAGGCCCTCGGTCATCGGCAGGTCGCGGTCCTCCAGGGCGCTCAGGATGGCGGAGGGCACCAGACGCGGCGGGCTCTGGCCGGGCCCATAGCACAGAAAGGGCCTGAGGACGACCGCCGGAAAGCCGAAGGTGTCGCCCATCATGCCGAGCCACAGCGTCGCCGCCGCCTTGGATGCCGAATAGGGCGACAGCGGCCGGAGCGGCATGTCCTCGCGCAGCGGCAGGTCGGAGCGGCCGTATTCCTCGCAGGTCCCGGCGGCGATGAAGCGGCGGACACCGGCCTCGGCGGCGGCCAGGGCGAGGTCGACCGTGCCGCCCAGATTGGCGGCGAGCGCGGTGTGGGTCCGGGCCGAATCGCGGCCGGGATCGGTGTCGGCGCCGAGATGGTAGACGATCTCCGGGCCGGCCGCGGCGACCGCCTGCCCGACCGCCGCACGGTCGCCGAGCGCGGCGGCGAGCACCCGCGCCCGGCCGCCGATTTCCGCCGCGACCGCCGGCGCCGTCTCCGGCCGGACCAGCAGGGTCAGATCGGCGCCGTCGCCCAGCAGCCGTCGCGCCAGATGGCGGCCGATGAAGCCGGTCGCCCCGGTGAGCAGAATGCGTGCCCCTGCAAGTGTCATCCGACGTGCTCCGCCCGCCCCGATCCTTCGCCCACGCCCTCCGCGGGTCCGGCGGCGAGCTTCGGCAGACCCCGGCGCGCCACGGCCAACCGCGCCGCCGCCTCCTTTTCCGGCGATGCGCCGCGGCTTGCAAGCGCCGCAGTGCGAAAACCGCCGGCGGCGGTCAACAAGAGCGGTTCAGCCCGGCATCACTCACCGCATCGGAGGTGCTGCGGCGCAACGGCGAACGCCGGCCTGTCTCAAGCCGCCTCAGCATCGCCATCATGCCGCTCGACAAGATGTTCCCCCGAGGCGCAGATCACCCGGATTTCCGGACCCGTGCCCGCGCCGAATCCGGTCGAAGTCAAGCAAGCTGCGAATGCAATTCACTACCAATGCTTTATTGACTAATGACTGAGTTTTCATATAAAAGACTGGTTAATTACGTGCGTACAGCATGACCGAGACTCCTATAGATTTAACCGACGGAGAGCGCCATGGATTGGAATGGTCTTTCGGTTCTCGTGACTGGCGGTGCCGGCCAGGTCGGGTCCAACCTGGTCGAGCGCCTGGTATCGTTAGGTGCGGATGTCGCCGTCGCCGACAATCTTTGGCGTGGCAAGAAACGCAACCTCTACACGGCTCACGGTCCGCTGATCGACATGGAGACCCGGTTCTTCGAGGTCGATCTGACCGATCCGGAGGCGTGCGCGCGGGTCTGTGCCGGACGCGACGTGGTGATCCATCTGGCCGATGTGGTGGCTGGCATCAACTTCGTCTTCAGCAACCAGTTCTTCGTGTTCAACCAGAACATGCTGATCGACAACAACATGATCGGCGCCGCCCTGAAGGCGGGCGTTGGCCGCTATGTCTATGTCGGCTCGGCCTGCAGCTATCCGGCGGAGAAGCAGGCGATGCTGGATCCGCCGCCATTCCGTGAGGAGGATGCCTATCCGGCATCGCCGGAATCGTCCTATGGCTGGTCGAAGCTGATGGGCGAGTATCTGTGCGAACTGGCCGCCGAAATCGGGCGGACGGAAATCGGCATTCTGCGCTTCCACAACATCTACGGCCCGCGCTGCGAGATGGACCCGGCCAAGTCGCAGGTGATTCCGGCGCTGATCCGCAAGGCGATCCGCTATCCGCAGGACGAGTTCGTGGTGTGGGGTTCCGGCCGGCAGCGGCGGGCCTTCGTCTATGTCGACGATGCGGTGGATGCGCTGGTCCGGGTGGTCGAGCGGGGCATGGGCCGGGGCGTGATCCAGATCGGCCCCGAGCGCAGCACCTCGATTCGCGAGGTGGCCGAGCAGGTGGTGGCCGCATCGGGCCGCGACATCCCCATGCGGTTCGACACGACCAAGCCGGAGGGGGATGGCGACCGGGCGGCCGACTGGACCAAGGCGCGGGAGGTGCTCGACTGGCGCCCGACGGTCGATGTCGCCGAGGGTATCCGCCGGACCTATGCCTGGTGCGCCCGCGAGCTGGAGGCGGTGGACGCCGCCTGAGACGCCGCCCCGGTTCCCCACCACTCCGGTTCCCCACCACATCCGGTTCGGGGAGCGGGCGGCGTGCGCACAGCCCCCGCTCCCGTCCCGAGCGCGTCCCGGACACCCCGGCTAAACGATCAGATTATCGACCGTCAACTGTGCGACGTTGATGCCGGACAACCAAAGATGGGTGTTGGTCGCCGGGTCCAGCGACAGCAGCACGCCATCGCCGGTAGCGTAGGCCGTCGCCATCGCGTTCGCGAAGGACCCCAGGCCGAACGCGCTGACGTCAAGCCAGTCTTCGTTCGGCGCGAAATCGGTGATCATCGACAGGGCGCCGCCCCGATCGACCACGAACAGGTCCGCACCGCTGCCGCCCGTCGCGACGTCGGCGGCGCCGCCGAAAATCAGCACGTCGTTGCCCGCGCCGCCCTGCAGAACATCGGCGCCATCGCCGCCGACCAGCATGTCGTCGCCCGCGCCGCCCTGCAGGATGTCGTCACCGGCCTCCCCGAACAGCACGTCGTTGCCCCCGGCTCCATTGAGCAGATCGGCACCGCCGCTGCCGACCAGTATGTTGTCGAGGTCGTTGCCGGTGCCGCTCAGGCCGGCCGTTCCCTGCAGGTAAAGCGATTCGACATGCGCCGGCAGAACGAAGGAGACCCACGCAAGAACCGAATCATTGCCGTTGCCGGCGTACTCCAGGACTTGATCCCCGGCGTGATCGATGATGTAGACGTCGTCGCCCGCGCCGCCGGCGAGCTGGTCGGCGCCGGCGGTGCCGATCAGGGTGTCGCCGGACCCGCTGCCGCTGAAGCCGTCGCCCGGCGCATCCGCCTGCCAGTCGGAAAAGGACATCGGGACGCCATCGATTTCCAGCAGCGGGTCGAAGGCGTAGCCGGCGGCACCGGCGATGCTGTCCCACTCGCCAGCGGTGGAGCCCAGCCGCGGGATATTGTGGTAGACCGATGCGATTTCGAAATCGGACCAGGTGACGGCCTTGACCCGGTCATGAGCGACGAGTTCGGACAGTATGGCGGCGAGCTCGGCGGACCGGCCGGCATCCGTTGCCAGGCCTTCCAGGCCGAGTTCGGGGACGAAGAACGGCTTGTCGGTCACGGCGCCCCAGGCGGCGTAGCCGGCGGCGAGCGAGGCGCCGACCCCGGCGGCGCTGGTCACATAGACGCTCTGGCCGACCCAGTCGATATAATCGTCGCCAGGATAATATATCGAGGGGTGCACCGCCTCGGCTTCGGTCATGTAATCGGTGCCCATGTACATGTACCAGGTGACGTTGGTTGCCCCTTCCGCCTTGAACAGGTCGATCACGTGTCTGAAGGCGTCGCGCACCCGCTCCGGGCCGTCCAGCACCGTCGGGTCGCCGTAGAACCCGGTCTGGTCGTCGATCGCGTCGCGAAAGCTGGCACCATCGGCACCGTAGCCGAACAGGGCGGCGGCGTCCGATTCACCGAACAGGCTCATCATGATGGGCCCGCCGTAATCCCTGACCTGGTGCGCCACCTCGCGAATAAAGGCGTCCTCTCCGCCGTCGATCACGGACTGGAGGCTGACCGGCAATTTCTTGGTGCCGTAGTAATAGTCCGGGTCGGAGTAGTCGAGCACCACCGGGTTCCAGGACACGGCCAGTACGCTGTTCTGGGCGGACAGTTGCCGGGCCAGAGCGATCGGCGACATGCCCAGTTCGGTGTTGTGGTCGGCGAAGGTCAGGCGGGTCGTGGCTCCGCTCCCGCCGGCACCCGGCTGGACCCAGTCCGCATGGGTGTGGACGATCGCGGCGCCGCGCGATGTCGCAGCAGCAAACTGGCTGGCATTCTCCAGCACCGGGTCGATGCTGAAGATCCCCATATAGGCACTCTGATCGCTGGCAAGAATCTTCATCGCCTGGGCCCTGAATCAGGATTGCTTCCAGGCGATTGTTGCTCCTAAAAATTGAATACTTTGTAAATAGGAGCAATCTTTTTTATGCAAAGGCTTGCGATTTCAAGGCAAGACTCGCGATGCCAATTCAATTTTCATTAGGTTAAAAATTGTTTTGGGATTACGCCGTTTGGATGAGGACTGTGCGCTGCTACCCATTTTTCGTGGCATACTGGGCGCAGGGCTGGTATGTCATCAGGGTGCGGCGAGGCAGCATCGCGTGGCCTCCGATGGGGCGGGCTGGCAGAGCCGAAGCGAGGCCGTTTGTCGGAAACAGCGGGAACCGGTTTGGCTTTCGGGGTAAGGGAACACCTCGCGACGATCTTCCGGCATTGGGGCAAGATTGTCCTTGTCCTGGTCGGGGCCCTGACCGTGGCCGGAGCCATTTCGTTTCTGAGTTCTCGGGTCTACGTGGCGGAGGCGCGGGTTCTGCTTCTGGATCGCGACCCGGTACAGGTCGTTTCGGGCCTGAGATGGGGCGATGGCGGCGTCGCGGCGTCGCGTCAGGAAGAGGTGCTGACCCAGGTTCAGATTGTTGAGAGCCCGATTCTGGCCGAACGGGTCGCCGAACGGCTGGGCCCGGAGCGGGTCCTGGCGGAGATGGAGTGGCGGTGGGACTGGCTGCGCCAGTGGCCGGGCCAGTTCAGGGCACGGATCATCGCGGGGCTGGCCTCCTGGAGCCCGGCCCGCACCCTGCTCGACCAACTCGGGCTGCTCCCGGCGGGACCGCCGGAACCGCCCCCGCTTCTGGCCGCGGCGCGCGACCGGATCGGCGCCCATGTGTTCGCCGAGGCGATTCCGAAGACCAACCTGTTCGTCGTCGCCTTCGAGGCGCCGGACGGCGAGTTTGCCGCCCTGGTGGTCAACGAGCTGATCGACGTCTATGTCGAGCATCTCTCCCTGCTGCCCAGCCCGGTGCGCACCGCCCAGCTCGCGACGGAGGAGGCCGAGCGCCTGGAGCGCGAGCTGCGCACCGCCGAACAGCGCCTGCAGGCCTTCTCGGCCGAACGCAACATCATTTCGATCGACACCCAGGGAAACCTTCTTCTCACCCGGCTCAGCGCGGCGGAGCAGGAGCTGGCCAATCTCGATCGCCAGCTCATCGAGGCGAACGAGAGGATCGCCTCGATCCGCAGCCAGATCGAGACCCAGCCCTCCGAAGCCCAGCTTTCCGTGGTCACCCGGCGCAATCCGGTCGCCGACCGCCTGCTCGAACGGATCGCCGAGCTGGAGTCCCGGGCGCGACAGTTCATTCCGGGCAGCCCGGCGGCCGACCAGATCCGCGGCGAGATCGAAAATCTGCGCGGCCAGTTGCGCACCCTCGCCACCTGGGTCAGCGATTCCCAATCGGTCGGAGCGAGTTCTTCGCATCAGGAACTGCAACGGACACTGGGACTGCAGCTCGCCGAGGCGGAGGCGCTCGGCGTGGGCGGCGAAACGTTGCGCAGCCAGATCGAGAGCCTGCGCGCCGAGCTGCGCCGGCTCGACCGCGAGCAGGTCGTCTTCCGCGAGCTGCGCCGCGAGGTCGAGGCCAAGGAGCAGGCCTTGCGCTACGCGCTCCAGCGCCGGGAGGAGACGACGATCTCCGAGCGGCTCACCGGCGCCCGCCTGTCCAACGTCGTTCCGGTCGAGCCGGCGACGGTGCCCGACCGGCCGAGCCGGCCGCGGCGAATGCTGAATCTCATCCTGGGCGCCGGGGTTGGCCTGCTCGGGGGTATCGGACTTGCCTACGCCATCGAGTTTCTGCGCCGCTCCGTATCGACTCCCGAGGAGGCGGAGGCGGCCTTCGGCCTGCGCGCCCTTGCCGCCATCCCGCGGACCGGGCGGCGTGGCCGCGAAACGGCGGCCAGCATCGTCGAGTACCGGCGGCTGGCCGGCGCGGTCCAGCGATTACGCGATCAGCGGGGCTCGGCCACGGTCTTTCTGGCCAGCGCCCGGCCGGGCGAGGGGCGGACCTATATCGCCGAACGGCTGGCCGCGGCGCTGCACCGGGAGGGCATCAGGGTCCTGGTGGTCCATGTCGCCCAGGAGGAGGGCGGCAGCAAGGCCCGATGGCGGGTCGAGCGGGCGCCGCCCGGCGGTGTGCCGACGGTCCAGGACGCGGCCGGCGAGCCGGTGGCCGTGGCGGGAGCGGGGGACGGCGGTCAGCACAATGCGGTGACCTATCACGCCCTGCACGCCGAGACGCACGACCAGCTCGGCACCATCCTGGAGCGGCTCAACAACGGCGACCACGAAATCTACGATATCGTGATCATCGATCCGCCGTCGCTCGACCGCTGCCCGGAGCAGCTCCACGTTGCCGCGCGCGCCGATTCGGTCCTGTTCGTCATCCAGGCCGAGCACACACCTGCTGTTGTGGCCCGGCGCAGCCTTCAGCTATTGAAGGAGGTCGAGGCGCCGGTCTTCGGATTGGTGCTGAACAAGCGCGAGTACCGGATTCCCTCTTGGGCGTATCTGTGGCTGCTGAGTCCCATGCGGGCGTGACGGGTCGCGCGACGTCTGCCTCCTCCTGCCGGGGGCGCGGTGAGTCTCCAGACAAGAGAGTCTCCAGACGAGAAAGGAGCGACATGATGACGGCAACGGCATCAATCAGCCCGGACAGTTATGTGAGCGACAATGGCCGTTACGAGCCCTACGACTATTGGCTGTCCACCTGCGGTCTTTACGATTACTATAATGTCTCGCTCGATCTTCTCGGCAATCTAGACGGAAAAACCCTGCTCGACTGCGGTTGCGGGCCCGGCAATACGGCGATCATGTTTGCCCGCCGCGGCGCCCGCGTCCATGCCTTCGACATCAGAGAGGAAAACGTGGAGAAGGCCCGCGCCCTCTCGGCGGCCAATGGCGTTGCGGTCGAGGTCTGGCAGAAGGATTTCGAAAACCTGGATTTTCCCGACGAGAGCTTCGATCTCGCCTTCGGGTCCTGCGTCATCCATCACGTCGCCGCCGACCGCGCCGCCGGCGAACTGGCCCGGCTGCTCAAACCCGGCGGCAAGGCGGTGTTCATCGAGAACTCGGCCCGCAACCCCCTCCTCATGCTGGCGCGCAACCGGCTGGTCGGGTCCTTCGGCATTCCGAAATACGGGGATGACGACGAGGAATATCCGCTGACCGGTGCGGAAATCGAGAAGCTGCGCCGCGCCTTTCCCGGCAAGGTCGAGGTGCTCTTTCCGAAGCTGGTGTTGTTCCGGCTCATCGACTTCTACATCGCGCGGCGCAGATGGGCATGGGTCACGGCGATGCTGCGTGGTCTCGACCAGGGATTGGGCAGCGTGCCGTGGCTGCGCAGCCTGGGCTACTTCCAGATCGTGGTCTTCGAGAAGGCGATGAGCCCGGCGCAAACGCGGCCGGAGGGCGGCGAAGGGGCTCGCGCAGCATGACCGGCGGGGGCTATTGGCGGCGCAAGACGGCCCTGGTCACGGGCTGCAGCGGGCTGGTCGGTGCGTGGCTCACCGCCGCCCTGGTCGAGCGCGGTGCGCGGGTCGTCGGGCTGGTCCGCGACATGGTGCCGCAATCCAATCTCTATCGCATGGGCCTCGACCGGCGCATCGCCGTCGCCCGCGGCGACATCTGCGATTACGAGACGGTGCTGCGGGTGCTGAACGAGTACGAGGTCGATACGCTGTTCCATCTGGCGGCGCAGACCATCGTGGGGATCGCCAACCGGGCGCCGCTATCGACCTTCGACACCAATATCCGCGGCACCTGGAACCTGCTGGAGGCGGCCCGGCACACCCCGACCCTGGCCCGCATCGTGGTGGCGTCGAGCGACAAGGCCTATGGCGCGCAGGACAACCTGCCGTATTTCGAGGATGCGCCGCTGGTCGGCCTGCATCCCTACGACGCCTCCAAATCCTGCGCCGACCTGCTGTCTCAGGTCTATCATCACACCTACGGCCTGCCGATCGGGATTTCCCGGTGCGGCAACATCTTCGGCGGCGGCGACCTCAACTTCAACCGCATCGTCCCGGACACCATGCGCGCGGTCTGGCATGGCGAGCCGCCGGTCATCCGGAGCGACGGCAGCCCGACCCGCGACTACCTTTACGTGCTCGACGTGGCCGAGGCCTATATCTGCCTGGCCGAGGCGCTGGACGACCCGGCCCACCGCGGCAAGGCGTTCAATTTCAGTTACGAACTGCCGCAGACGGTGCTGGAGATGGTGCAGCGCATTCTGCGCGTGGTGGGACATGAAGCGCTGAGTCCGAAAGTGTGCGGCACGGGGCTGCCGGCCGGAGAAATCCCGCACCAGTATCTCTCGGCCAAGCGGGCGCGCGAGGAACTGGGCTGGCAACCGCGATTCGGGCTGGAGGACGGCATCCGCGCCACCTGGGACTGGTATAGCGGGCTGTTCAGCGAGCTGGAGCGCGACCGGGCCGCCCCGCTCGCCCAGCCGAAAGTCGTGGTGTCCTGAGACCCGGCGCCCGGCTGCGGGTGCACCGCTCCGGCCGGTCCCGGTGCATCGGCGCCGCTGGCCCCGGCCGGACGGTGCGCCGGAAGCCGAAAACGGGGCCGGGATCGGAAGGGGCCGGGATCAGAAGGGGAAGGTGCGCACGAGACCGACGAGGACGCGGTTGCTCGTCGTCACCGAGTCCTCGGTGGCATCCCGGTCGCGGCCGTACCCGGCCCAAATCCAGAGATTGTCGGCGATGGCATAGGACAACCGCCCCTCGACGGCGGTCGAATCGATCGTCGTGTCGACCCCGTCCAGCACGGTCAGCCACCGGTGCTCCACCCGTGCCTCGACCTGAAGCCCGGGGGCGAGGCGGGTCAGCAGATTGGCGCTGACCTCGGTCGACAGCACCAGATCCTCCACGCCCACCGCAGGGAGCAGATCGCGGCTGGCACCGACCGTGAACAGCAGGTCGCGCATCGAGGCCGAGATCGATCCCTCGATCTGGGGAAACACCCGACCGCCATCGGCCCCGGTGCCGATCGCGCCGACCGCGGCGCGCACCGCGAAACGCTCGCCGAATTCCCGTTCGTACTGGACGAAGCCCTCATGGGCGTGGGCGTCGTCGCTCTCGCTGAACGCAAAGGCACGGCCGAGATAGCGGGCGGTGAGCCGGTCGGCCGGCCCGATCTCGTAGGCGAACTCGGCACCGCCTCCGTGCACCACGATCTCCGAGGTGTTCTCGGCGTCGCTGAACTGGAGCTGGTTCTCGTAGAACGCCCGAATCTCGGACCGGGCGGTGGGCCGGTGCTCGGCCGTGGCCACCACGGCGTTGGTGCGGATGGTGGAAAACGGCGGCAGCGCCTGGGGAATCAGAGCCTCGCCAACGTCTCTGGTTTCGACGAAGGAATTGAACAGGGTCAGGGTGGTGCGCCGGGACGGATTGTAGGTGCCGCCGACCGATGCCGACTGGGCGCTCAGGCCGTCGGACAGATCGCCGACCTCCAGGTGCAGGGCGCTCTCCAGGGCATAGTCGGCGAACACGGCCCATTGCGAACCCTGCTCGATCCAACTGAAACCGGGCGAAGCGGTCAGAATGGCATCGGATCTGGTGTCCTCGGCGGTGCGGAACACATTGTCGCGCCATTCGGCGGTGACGCCGAGCCGCGGGACCAGCCCCAGGCGCTGCGGGCGCGGCGGGACCGGCAGGGTCAGCGGTCCGGGCTGCAGGCGGCGTTCGCGCAGCGGAAGCCGCTCGTCGGGGCCTGTATTGAGCCAGTAGCGCGGCACGCCGAACGGCCGCGCAACCGCCGTGACCTCAGGCGGGGTGGCGAGATCGCCGATCGGCAGGTCGTCCATGACCGCCTCCTGGGCCGCGGCCGGCCCGACGGTCAGGCTCGCGGCGACGCATGCCGCGGCGCAGGCGACTGCCCACAGGACCGCGTGGCGGGCGCGGGCAAGGCGGACTGCCGAAGTCTGGCGGAGCGGGGGGAACAAGACCGCCCTCACGCCGGTTCTCCACCGGTCACGGCTATCGGACGATCACGGTGTCGCCCGGCGTCATGACGATGTCGGGCATGTCGGGCTCATCGAGAAACCGGGTGAAGTCGAAGGCGCGGCGTGCCGCGTCGGGCTGCTGGGGATTGTAGATCAGCACCTGCCGGGGCGAGGCGAAGGCGGTGAAGCCGCCGGCCATGGCGATCGCCTGAACCACGGTGACCGGACCGTTGAGTTCGAACATTCCGGGCCGCAGCACCTCTCCGGTGACGTAGATGCGAAAGCTGCGCAACTGCTGCAGCGACACCGAGACCTGCGGTGCGAACAGATGCTCGACCAGCCGCTCCGTCATGACCCGTTCCAGGCCGGGCAGGGTTCGGCCGGCGGCTTGCACCTCTCCGACCAACGGATACTGGATGCGGCCATCGGGCGCCACGGTGAGCTCAAGCGAGAGTTCGGGACGATTCCACACGATCACGTTGATCACATCGCCGGGACGCAATTCATAGACCGAGTCCGCCGCCCCCAGCGGGATGGCCGCGCCCCGGCGCCCGTCAACCAGCGCGTCCCGCGCCGCCGGCCCTTCGATTGTGGCCATCGCGACCGGTTCGCCCGTAAGTTCCGGTCCGGAAGACCGCCCGGTCTCGGCGCAGCCGGCAACCGCGGCCAGCGCTGCCCCCGCTGCCGGCACCGCCATCCACAGCGGCATGCGTCGGCAATTCGCCGGTTTGCGAAGAAAGCTCACGGTCACTTTCCCCCAGGCAGGCTCAAGGATCATCATCGTTGTCGCGCGTCCCGGAACAGTTCTGCCCCATTTCGAAGGCGAGCGGAAGCCGAGAAACGACAATCAAACATCGGTATATCGTCTTGCATCCAGGCTGTATACGAGGATCGTGACCGAGCAGCCCTGCCCTTCGGCTTCGCCGTCACCGATCCGGGGCGCCGGGTCTTCCGCCCCCGGATCTTGCCGAAACTCCCCCGCATCATGCCGAACGCGGCGTCCGGGAGCGGGTGATCCGAGGCACAGGCAAGGGGAAAGTGTGTCGCCAGAGCCTCGAACGCTGCCCAGCCCATCGACCGATTGCGCCGCCATGACCGCCTGACCATCCGGCCATATCCTGTTGGCGATTACGGAGACTGGCGGGTTTTAAGCCATTTGGCGGATGTAACCTCTGCCTAAACTGCGAAAACCAGCGAAGAGGACGAATTCTGGTCTACTTCAGACCGGAATAGTGCTATACTCGTTTTTATGAACGTCTCGTAATCTTCCTATAGCAGTGCGAAAACCGTCATAATCTTGACGGCCTTCTAGGATTGATCTGAGACTCAACGGTTTCCGCTTGTTATAGGCGTGGATTTGAAGGGAAATTCAATGTTGTGCCCGGGCTTGATTGGCCGATCTTTACCGCTTGGCTTGTCTTTGAGCCTGCCAAGCTCACGTTTTTGGCGGTAGTTCAGTGCATTTCGGCAGCTTCAGTCCTAAACTCCAGAGGATCTTGGTAAATTGGGAGGTTGTCCCGGCTCAATTCGTCGGCGTGAACGGTGGAAGGGTTTGAAAAATGCGCCGTATCCTGGTACTCGGCATGTTTCTGGTTCATGAAATCGCCGCGTTTTTCGGCGCGATAATTTTCGGCATGGCTGCAGCGAACGACTGGAATTTAGGCGAGATCGTTGCACTAGGCGATATTCCAACACTGGCGATCCTGGCCATGCTGGGGGTCTTATGGTCCGTGCTGCTCGTTTCGCTCGGACTTTATTCCTCCCGGCGGTTGGCCAGACGGCTCGACGAGGTCCTGCTCGCGGCCGGCGCAACCACGGCCGCGGCGGCCGGCCTGACCCTGGCCGGGGCGTTGGCCGAACTGCCATTTGTCGAGCACGATTTCATCGTCGCCTTCTGGGGTGCGGCGACGACGGTGATTGTCGGCGGCCGGCTGACCGCCCGCTATGTTCTTGCGTTGCTTCGCAAGCGGGGCCGCAATCTCCGCTACGTTCTGATCATCGGCGCCGGCCGCCGCGGCCGGGCGCTGGCCCGGCTCATCCACGACGATCCGGCGCTGGGTTACCGCCTGTGCGGGATGTTCGACGACCCGGCGCTGCTGCAGGATCTGCCGGAGGATTACCATCCGCGCGGCGACCTGGACGGCCTTGGCCCCCTGCTGGTGCAGGAGCCGATCGACGAGGTGCTGATCACCCTGCCAATCCGCTCCAATTACGACGCCATCCAGCGCGCGCTCCAGACCTGCGAACGGCTCGGCGTGCCGGCGCGGGTGTTCACCGACTTCTTTGAAATGGACGCGATCAAGACCGGGATCGAGCGGATCGGTACCTCTCTGACCCTCAGGCTCTACAATGGCCCTTCGCCGGGGCCCCGTCTCGCCCTCAAGCGCGTTCTCGACCTGTCTGTCGCCGCAACCGCGCTGGTGACTCTGAGCCCGCTGCTGGTGTTGATCGCCATTGCCATACGGCTGGACAGTCCCGGACCGGTCCTGTTTCCCCAGACCCGCGTGGGCCGCAACAAGCGCCCGTTCCGGCTCTACAAGTTCCGCACCATGGTCAAGGATGCCGAGGCACGGCTGGCCGAGCTGGAGAAGCTCAACGAATCCGACGGGCCGGTCTTCAAGATCCGCCACGACCCGCGGGTGACCCGGGTCGGCCGCTTCATCCGGCGCTACAGCCTAGATGAGCTGCCGCAACTGTTCAACGTCCTGCGCGGCGAAATGAGCCTGGTCGGCCCGCGGCCGCTGCCGCTGCGCGACGTGGAGCGCTTCGAGCAGGACTGGCACAGCCGCCGGTTCAGCGTCCGGCCCGGCCTGACCTGTTCCTGGGTGTTGTTCGGCCGCAGCGAGCTGGCCTTCGAGACCTGGGTCAAGCTCGACCTCGATTACATCGACAACTGGTCTCTGCGCAACGATCTGCTGATCGCCCTCCGCACGGTCCCGGTCGTCCTGAAAGGATCCGGAGCCTATTGACGCCGTCTCGGGGCGGCGATTAGGTGATGCCCCGGCCGGACCCAGCCGCGACACGACCTCGCATCGTCCCCCAACCGCCCCCGGTGCCCGCCCGATGATCTCGCCCCAGGCCCCCGAGGAGACCCCGCTCGATCGCGGCGCAAGGGTCCTGTTCGTGGCCCCGGCGCCGACCGGCGGCACCGTGCAATACACCCACAACCTCGCCAATGCCCTGGCCGGGAAGGGCCACGGCGTGATGCTGGCGACCGGCATCGGCTTCGAGCTCGCCGCCCACCCGCGGCACTACCGACTGATCGAGGTGTTCGACCGTTTCACCCCGCATTTCCGCCGCCTGGCCGCCTTCCTGGGCGCCGTGCGCCGGTTCCGGCCGGACATCGTGCACTTCCAGGGCGCGCAGCATCCCGAGTTCTACCTGCTGCTGTGGGTGGTGCTGCGCGCCCTGACGCCGGCCCGCTTCGTCTGGACGCCGCAGGACGTGCTGTCCAATACCCGGCGGCGGCGTCACATGGTCGTCTATCGTTTGGTCTACGGGCGGATGCGCCACGTCTTCCTCAACGCCCGCCAGAACGAGGCGGCGATCGCCGACCTGTTCGGCGTCGACCGGCGGCGAATCAGCGTGCTGCCGATCCCCGACCTGGTCGCCTTCGTGCGCCGCGACCTGACCCCGGCCGCGCCCGATTTGCCGGCGGGCCGGCGGCTCGTCCTGTGCTTCGGGCTGATCGAGCCGCGCAAGGGCATTGACACGCTGATCGAGGCCTTTGCCCGGATTCGCGCCCGCGTCCCCGACGCCTATCTGCTGGTCACCGGCAAGGCGCTGACCGATGTCGCTCCCTATCGCGCGGCGATCGATCGCCTCGGCCTGGCCGGCGACGCCCGCATCGACGACCGCTATGTTTCGTTCGAGGAGATGGCCGGCCTGTTCGAGCGGGCCCATGTGATCACCCTGCCCTATCACCATGGCTGGAACAGCGGCGTGCTGGCCTCGGCCTTCGGCTTCGGCAAGCCGGTCGTGGCAACGACGGTCGGCGGCTTCGAGGAGGTGGTGGCGGACGGCCGCACCGGCCTGCTGGTGCCGCCGCGCGACCCGCAGGCGCTGGCCGCTGCCCTCCTGCGCACCCTGGACGATCCCGGCCTGCATGCCCGCCTGTCCGACGCGGCAGCACGCGAGGGTGCTCGCACCTCCTGGGACGGGGTGGCGGGTTTCACCGCCGAAATCTACGCCGGACTGTGCGTGCCGGCCGGCCACCCTGCCGTGGGACAGAAGGCATGATGCGGCGTCCGCTCGGCCGGACCGGCCTGTCCGTCTCCGTGCTCGGCCTGGGATGCTCCCGCATCGCCTCGCTGCGCACCCGCCCGTCGCCCGGCGAGATCCTGGCCCTGCTCGACCGGGCCTTGGAGGGCGGGATCACCGTCTTCGACACCGCCGACATCTACGGCCAGGGCGATAGCGAGCGGTTGATCGGCCGCGCGCTGCGCGGGCGGCGCGAGCGGGCGGTGATCTGCACCAAGGCCGGCCTCACCCTGCGCGCCTCCCAGACCCTGGTGCGGCTCGCCAAGCCGGTGCTGCGTCCGCTGCTGGGCCGGTTGCAGGCGCTCGACCGGGCCGCTGCCGAGTCCCGGGCGCGCACCGAGGACACCGATTTCGACCCGGCCCGCCTGCGCCGGCGGCTCGAGGGCAGCCTGCGCCGGCTGCGGACCGACCGGGTCGATCTGTTCCTTCTGCACAGCCCGCCGCTGTCGGCGCTGGCCGACGGGGCGCTCTACGACCTGCTCGACCGGCTGCGCGACGACGGGCTGGCCCGCTGCTGCGGCGTTTCCTGCCGCTCGCTGGACGATGCCGCGGCGGTGATCTCCGATGCCCGAATCGCCTGTGTTCAGGTCCCGCTCAACGTCGAGACCCTGGCCGCCGCCCGGCCGGTGCTCGCCGCCGCGGCCGGGCACGGCATCGGCGTGATCGCCCGCGAGGTGTTCGCCGGCGGTGCGCTGGCCGCCCTCGCCGCCGGCCGGACCCCGGAGACCCTGGGTCATGCGTTGCAGACCGTGATTGCCGAGCCGGGGGTATCGACCGCGCTGATCGGCACCACCGCGCGCCGCCATCTGGAGGCCAATCTGGCAACGGTGCGCTCCTCCCAGGGCTCCTATGGGGAGGCGGCGGGCACCCCCGCTGCTGCCGCGGAATGCTGATCAAAGCCGCCTCACTGTCCGAGGGCACGGTGCTGGACGCCGATGTCTGCGTGGTCGGCGCCGGTGCCGCAGGGACCGTGCTGGCGCACGAACTCGGCCGGGCCGGCCTGGCCACCGTCCTTCTGGAGGCCGGCGGCTTGAAGACTCATGGCGGCAGCCAGCGCCTCTACCGCGGCGAGACCGACGACCCGCAGCGCCACCTGCCACCGGACCGCGACCGCAGCCGCGGTCTGGGCGGCACCACCTCGATCTGGGGCGGGCGCTGCATGCCTCTCGACCCGATCGACTTCGCGCCGCGCCCCTGGATTCCGGGGAGCGGATGGCCGGTCGGCCCGGCCGAGCTCGACCCGTTCTTCCGCCGGGCCCACGATTATGTGGATTGCGGCCCCTATCTCTACGACGCCGCCGCCGCCGGGCTGGAAGGCGGGCTGATCGAGGGCTTTCGCGACGGCGAGCTGACGACCGGTTCCCTGGAGCGGTGGAGCCCGCCGACCCATTTCGGCAAGGCGCTGCGGGGCGAACTGGAACGGGCCGGGACGGTGCGGGTGGTGGTCGGGGCGGTGGCCGTCGGCCTGGACATGAGCGAGGCGGGCGACCGGACCGAGGCGGTTCGCGTGCGCACCCTGCGCGGCCGGCGCTTCACCGTACGCGCCCGCCATGTGGTGCTGGCCGGCGGCGGGCTGGAGACGACCCGGCTGCTGCTGGCGACCGGGCGCGAGCGGCCGCGGGCGGTCGGCGACCACTCGGGCTGGCTCGGCCGCGGCTACATGACCCATATCGGCGGCGTGGTCGCCCGGATCGATTTCACGCCGGGCGTGCGAATCATCTTCGGGTATGAACAGGACCCGTCCGGGGTCTATGTCCGGCGCCGCTTCTGGTTGTCGGACGCGGCCCAGCGGGAGCACGGGCTGGTCAACATGTATGCTCTGCTCGACCGGCCGCTGCTCGACGACGCCTCGCACAACAGCGCCATCCTGTCGCTCGCCTATCTGGCCAAGCGTCTGGTTCAGCGCCAGTCCAGCGGTGCCATCACCGGTGCCGGTGGCGGGCATTACGAGCATTACTGGCGGCACATCCGCAACCTGCTGCTCGGCGCGCCGGAGGTGCTGAGCGTGCTGCCGAAGTTCGGCCGCCAGCGCTTCCTGACCGGGCGGCGGGTGCCGTCGCTGCTGCTGTCCCGCGACGACAACAGTTTTCACCTTTACTTCCACGCCGAGCAGTCGCCAAGCCGCGACAGCGCGGTCGAGCTGACCGACGACACCGACGCCCTCGGCATGCCGCGGCTGCGCATCCGGTGGCGGGTGAGCGACGCCGATGTGGAGGCGGTGCACCGCGCGCATCTGCTGATCGGGGAGGCGCTGCGCCGTCAGGACAAGGGCCGGCTGGTGTTCCTGGGCGAGGACCCGCGGGCCGACATCCGCGCCTGCAAGAGCACGCTGGGCCACCATATCGGCACCACCCGCATGGCGGCCGATCCGGGCGACGGCGTGGTCGACCGGGATTGCCGGGTGCACGGGACGGCCAATCTGTGGGTGGCCAGTTGCTCGATCTTCCCGACCAGCAGCCAGGCCCACCCGACCCTGACGATACTCGCCCTCGCGCTGCGCCTGGCCGACCATCTCCGGACCCGCGCTGCTGCCGGCAACGCCGCCCGCGCCGCCTGACCGGCGAGACGGTGGGGAAAGGGCGTCCCGGTGCGGCGTCAGGCCGCCATGCGGTCGAGCAGCGGCAGTGCCCAGCGATAGACCTCGCGCACGCCCCGATCGAGTTCGATCGACGGCTGCCAGCCCAGTTCGGCCAGGCGGTCGCCGCTCATCAGCTTGCGCGGCGTGCCGTCCGGCTTGGACAGGTCGTGCTCCAGCTCGCCGTCGAGGCCGACCACGTCCATCACCAGCCGGGCCAGTTCGGCAATGGTCACATCGCTGCCCGAGCCGACATTGACGTGGCTCGCGCCGGAATAGACCTTCATCAGGAAGACCAGCGCGTCGGCGCAGTCATCGACGTGAAGGAATTCGCGCCGCGGCTGGCCGGTGCCCCAGATGGTCAGGTTGCGCTCGCCGCGCCGTTTGGCCTCATGCGCCTTGCGGATCAGGGCGGGGAGCACGTGCGACGTCTCCAGGTCGAAATTGTCGCCCGGGCCGTAGAGGTTGGTCGGCATGCCGGAGATGAAGTCGCAGCCGTTCTCCTGGCGGTAGGCCTGGCACAGCTTGATGCCGGCGATCTTGGCGACCGCGTACCACTCGTTGGTCGGCTCCAGCGGACCGGTCAGCAGGGCGTCCTCGGCGATCGGCTGCGGCGCGAACTTGGGATAGATGCAGCTCGAGCCGAGAAACATGAGTTTCTCCACCCCGGCCTTGTACGCCGTGTGGATGATGTTCGCCTCGATCATCAGGTTCTGGTAGAGGAACTGCGCCGGCCAGGTGCTGTTGGCCAGGATGCCGCCGACCTTGGCCGCCGGCACGAACACCGCGTCGGGCCGGGTCTCCAGCATCCAGCCCTCGACCTGGTCCTGCCGGACGAGATCGACCTGCTCGCGCCCGACCGTCAGGATCTCGCAATCCTCCCGGTCCAGCCGGCGGACCAGGGCGGAGCCCACCATGCCGCGGTGGCCGGCCACCCAGACCCGCTTGCCGGCCAGGGAGTAGATGACGGGAGTGGTGTCGCTCATGATATTCGCTTCAACCGGCCCGGTTGCGCCGATGGCGCTCCTGATCCACGCGCTTGAGATCGTAGGCGACCATCTCGCCGACAAGATCCTTCAGCGAGCAGCGGTGCCGCCAGCCCAGCTTTGCGCGCGCCTTGGCCGGATCGCCGATCAGCAGGTCGACCTCGGTCGGCCGGAAGTAGCGAGGGTCGATGCGCACCACCGCGGCGCCATTCTGCGCGCAGCGGCCCAGCTCGTCGACCCCCTCGCCCTCCCAGACGATGCGCCGGCCGACCTCGGCAAACGCCATCTCGGCGAAGCTGCGCACGCTGTGGGTCTCGCCGGTGGCCAGCACGTAGTCGTCGGGCTTCGGCTGTTGAAGGATCAGCCACATGCCCTCGACATAGTCGCGGGCATGGCCCCAGTCGCGCCGCGCATCCAGATTGCCGAGATAGAGAGTGTCCTGCAGCCCGAGGTGAATGGCGGCGACCGCCCGGGTGATCTTGCGGGTGACGAAGGTCTCGCCGCGAATCGGGCTCTCATGGTTGAACAGGATGCCGTTGGAGGCGTGCATCCCATAGGCTTCGCGGTAGTTCACCGTGATCCAGTAGGCGTAGAGCTTGGCCACGGCGTAAGGGGAGCGGGGATAGAACGGGGTGGTCTCGCGCTGGGGCGTTTCCTGGACGAGGCCGTACAGTTCCGATGTTGACGCCTGATAGAACCGCGTCTTGTCCTCGATGCGGAGAATGCGGATCGCCTCCAACAGCCGCAGGGCGCCGATCGCGTCCGCGTTCGCCGTGTACTCCGGCGTCTCGAAGCTGACCTGAACGTGAGATTGCGCAGCGAGATTGTAGATCTCGTCCGGCTGCACCTCTTGAATCAGGCGGATCAGGTTGGTTGAATCGGTCAGGTCGCCATAATGGAGGTGAAAGCGCACCCCCTGCTCATGCGGGTCCTGATAGAGATGGTCGATCCGCTCGCTGTTGAACGACGACGAGCGGCGCTTCACCCCATGAACCTCGTAGCCTTTCGACAGTAACAATTCCGAAAGGTAGGCACCGTCCTGGCCGGTGACGCCGGAAATCAAGGCTGTTTTAGGCATGGTGTCGACTTTTGTAATGATTAACTGAGCGATACTGAGGAATCGGCAGACAGTCTGCCTTCCGCTGATCTTTGGAGCATATTTGCACTGAAAAGTCGATCGCAAACCTCGCCGCTTCGCGGCGATCGTCCACCGTTCCGGCCGGCCCCGGCATGAACGCTGCACTGAAAGGCATTTCTTTCAGTCCAGGACTGCGCCTGAAGGTCCGGGCGCTGACCGTGTCTCCGGACGACGGATTGAAGCGAACCATCGCCGGTTTCCGCCAGCGGCTCGGGGATGGAAGACGGCTCGGGGATGGAAGACTGCTTGGGGATGGAAGACTGGCGGCGTCGCGGGCGGCCAGCCGGATCAGGTCCAGACCGCCCAGGGCGCGCGGTGCCGGGCCCACAGATCCTCCAGCACCTGGCGGTCGCGGAGGGTGTCCATCGGATGCCAGAAGCGCTCATGCGTGAAGGCCATGAGCTGGCCGGCGACGCTGAGCCGCTCGAGGACGGAGCGTTCCAGCGACTGGGAATCGTCATCGCCATCGACCGCGTCCAGGAACTCGAAGACGCCGGGGTCGAGGACGAAGAAGCCGCCGTTGATCCAGCCGCTCTCGGTCTGCGGCTTCTCCAGAAAGCGGACCACCTCCGCCCCGTCGAGCTGCAGGGCACCGAAGCGGGCCGGCGGCCGCACCGCGGTCACCGTCGCGATTCGATCGTGCGAACGGTGGAACTCGACCAGGGCGCGAATGTCGACATCGGCCACCCCGTCGCCATAGGTCAGCATGAACGTCTCGTCGGCCAGCCACCGCTTCAACCGTGCCACCCGGCCGGCGGTGTTGGTGTTCAACCCGGTATCGACCACGCCGACCCGCCAGTCGATGGTGCCGGCACTGAGCAGCTCACGCTGGCCGCCCTTCAGGTCGATCATGTAGTCGTTGTTGTGAATATAGAAATTGCTGAAATACTCCTTGATCATCTCGCCCTTGTACCCGGCCGCAACCAGAAAGTCCCTGAAGCCGTGGTGAGCATAAATATGCATGATGTGCCACAGGATCGGCTTGCCGCCGATTTCGACCATGGGTTTGGGGCGCAGGCCGGTCTCTTCGGCAAGTCGCGTGCCGCGCCCGCCGGCCAGGATGACCACCTTCATAAGCGTTTGTCTCCGCTTTCGACCGGCATGGCGCCGGGGGGCGAGCCCCGTGCGGCCAGCGGATCGCCCCCTGCCACCCGCGGCAGCGCCGCCAGGATACCGGCTCCGAGCGCCAGTGCCCGCGCGATCAGCAGCGGCGGCGCGGCCAGCGCCAGCACCGGATCGCGGCGCACCAGCCACGCCGCAAAAGGCAGCGTGGTCGCGAGGTCGACCGCCGCCGCGGCGGCCGCCGCGACGAACAGCGCGGGCGCCAGCGGCGACAGCAGCAGCAGCCCGAGTGCGCCGTAGGTCAGCGCGATCTGCAGCTTCAGGCTTTGCGGGGTGTAGCTGTCCTTGACCGCCTTGCCAGGAAAGCGCCGGTAGACCACCACGCGCCAGTAGCCGCGCGATACCTTCTTGCGCAGGTAACGGGCCAGCGTTTCGGGGTGGCGGTGATAGATCAGCGCCCGCGGGTTGAACACCGCGCGATGGCCGGCCTCGGCGATCCGATAGGAAAACTCGGTGTCCTCGTTGTCCGCCACCGGGAAGCGGGTGTCGAACCCGCCGAACTCGCGAAAGACCTGGGTGCGGAAGGCGGCCGAGTAGCTGAACACGACATCGACCGTCTCCGACTTTTCAAGGAGGCGGTAGCGGTCCTCGAATTCGGCCTGGGCGAAGCGGGCGGCGAGCGAGGTCTGGCGGGTGCGGTAGGCGCCCTTGACCGCGGAGACGGTCGGGTCGGCGAACGGGGCCAGCATCTCGGCCACCCAGTCCGGAGCCGGGTCGCAATCGGAATCGGTGAACAGCACCACCTCGCCGGTGGCCGCGGCGGCACCGGCATTGCGGGCCGCGGCGGGACCGCGATTGTCCGGCTGGCGCAGCACGCGCAGCTCGACCCCCGCCGCCGCCGCCTCGCCGGCCAGCGCTTCCGCCCGTTCGGCCGTGTCGTCGCGCGAGGCGTCGTCGACCACGATCACCTGCAGCCGATCGGGCCGCCGCTGCTGGGCGAACAGGCTGCGCAGGCAGATTCCGATCAGGCCGGCCGCCTGATAGGCCGGGATGACAACCGAGGCGGTGGTGGGGATCATCGGCCGATCGCCTCTTCGTAAATACGCATGGTCTGGGCGACCATCGCCTCGGTCGAATAGCCGGTTTCGACCCGGCGCCGCCCGGCCTGTCCCAGCCGGGCCCGCAGGCCCGAATCCTCGGTCAGCCTGGCGAGCGCCGCGGCCAGCCCGGCCGGGTCGCCCGGCTCGATCAGAAGGCCGTCGACGCCGTCGGTGATCAGTTCGCCGTGTCCGCCGACCCGCGACGACACCACCGGCGTGCGCATCGCCATCGCCTCCAGCAGGACGTAGCTCAGGCTTTCCATGTACGAGGGGGCGGCGAGGACGTCGAAGCTGGCCATCGCCCCGGGGATCTCGGCGCTCGGCAGATTGGTCACGAGAAAGCGGTCGCCGAGGCCGGCATCGGCCACGGCACGGTGCAGAGCGGCCAGATAATCCTCGTGGCCGGGCGGCGCGTCGCCGACCACGGCGAAGCGCATCGACGGATGGCGCGGCGCCAGCGCGGCGGCCGCCCGCGCCAGATCGATCTGCCCCTTGTTGGGGTGGATTCGCCCGACCATGCCGACCAGCGTGACGGTGTCGTCGCCGAACCAGCGTTGCTTCAGCCCGCCCGTCACGGTGTCGGGATCGAATCGGGTCAGGTCGACGCCATTGGGCACCACGGCCAGCCGCGAACCACTCAGGTGCAACTGGTCGCCGATGAACCGCGAGTCAACGATGACCCGTTTCAAATGGCGCATGGCCAGACGATCGAAAACCGGGTAGAGGCGCGCGCGCAGCGACCGGCTGGCCCAGTTGGTCCACCCGAAAAACGACGCGACCGCGGGAATGCCCCGCATCCGGCCGACCGCGACCGCCGCCACGTCGGAGCGGTGATCCATGGCATGGATCACCTCGGCACCGAACGCCTTGGTCTGCGCGTAGACCGCCTTCACATCGGCCAGCGACAGCTTGGACGTAACCGGCACCGTGTGGTGGACCAGGCCGCTGGCCCGAAGCGCGCGCAGCCAGGGCGTGTCGCCGTTGCGCGGGTCCACCGCGCAGCACAGCGAGACCGCGCACCCCGCGCCGGCCAACCCGCGCATTACGGTCAGGAGATAGGTTTCCGCCCCGGTCACATCGGTGATGCCGCGGCAGTTCCTGACGAACAGGACGCGCGGCGGCGGTCTGCCGGTCCAGGAGGAGGTGAGGCCGCCGGACCCTCCGGCGCGGTCGAGATCGACGTCCTGCGAGCCGGAGACGGCGCGAGTCATGTCCCCCCCTTGAGTCACTCTCGGCGGTGGCGGGCGGAGGTATAATGCAGGGGCAACGGAACGGCAAGCGAATGCGCCCCGGAGTCGCGGTCGGCCAGGCAGCCGAACGCATCGGCTCCGGCACGGCGGCGGCCTGCCCTCTCAGCGGCTATCCCGACCGACCGCCCGAGGACGCCCGCAGCGGGAGCGCGTGAGCCGCATCGGGTTGACCGGCATCGAAAGACTGGCCGGCCAAGGAGTGCATCCGGTTGAACCGGTGCTCGGCGATCCGGTCGGCGACGAACCGGCAAAACTCGGTCCGGAAGCGCTCGGCGCTGAAGCGCAAGGCATTGGCGCGGCATGCCGCGGGCGAGATGTCACCCTGTACCCGCTCGAAGCCGGCGACGGCGTCGCGAATGTCTTCCGCCGTCTGCCGTTCGAAAAAGATCCCGGTCGGGCTGGCCGCGTCGAGACCCCGGACGATTTCCCGCGCTCCGCCTTCGCCGAAGGCGATCACCGGCGTGCCGCAGGCCTGCGCCTCGGCCATGACGATCCCGAAATCCTCCTTGCCGGCAAACACGAACGCCCTGGCGCCTTCCATCAGCTCGCGGATGCGGGCAAAGGGCTGAGGCCCCAGAATGGTCACGTTGGGCGGTGCCCGGTCCTTGATCCGGGGCAGTTCCGGTCCGTCGCCGGCGACGATCAGGCGGCGCGAAGGCATGGCGGCAAAAGCGTCGACGATCAGATCGATCCGCTTGTAGGGCACCAGCCGGGACACCGACAGATAATAATCCTGCTTGGACTCCACCAGCTCGAAATCGTCAACTGCAACCGGAGGATGAATGACGGTCGCCGTGCGCTGCCAGGTGTCGGCGATCCGCTGCGCGACGAACGCCGAATTCGCCAACACGTGATCGACCCGCTGGGCGGTCCGATAATCCCACCGGCGCAGCCAATCCAGGAGCCGGCGGGCCACCCAGCCCTTCAGCCCGCGATGCAGACCGGATTGCGAAAGATAATCCTCTTTCAGATCCCAGGCGTAGCGCATGGGCGTGTGAACGTAGCTGATGTGCAGTTGATCCCGACGGGTTCTGATGCCCTTGGCACAGGCATGGTTCAGGGAGATCACCAGATCGTAGTCGGACAGATCGAGCCGGCCGACCGCCGCCGGCATCAACGGCAGATACCAACGGTAACGCTTCTCAGCCATCGGCAGTCTCTGGATGAAACTGGTCCGAACCGTTCGGCCGGTGAAGATCCGCCGCTCCTTCGGATCGAAAAAATCCAGGATCGAAAAAATGTCGGCGTCGGGAAAGCATGCCAACACCTGCTCCAGCACGCGGGCTGATCCGCCGAATACGGTCAGCCACTCGTCCATAATGGCGATTTTCACCCGGTACTCCAAAATTCCAGTTATCAAGAAATTTCGCGCCGTGATGTGCGAGGCAGCCACTTAATATCTTGATACGACCGCCGGAACAATAATCAAAAAGGCTGAAACCCTCTGCCATCCGTAAATAAGACGATAGTATCGTTCCCCTCGATGTTTGTGTCGCGTTCGGTCCGGACCGAGTGTTTCAGCCTATACTGATCTGATAATAGGTATTAATCCTGATTGTTTCATTGGTTCCTATTGTATGAGTTGACCTCGCCCGACCGCGATCATAGGGTTCTAGGGCAGGTGGTATAGGCTCAATGCTCATTGTTGTGCGCCCTGAAAGGCACCGCATAAAAACCGCACGGTTCTCAATTAACTTGCTTTTTGCAGTTTACGCCCAAGGAGGCGCTCATGGATTCCAGCGCTATGGAGGCCGTATTCAATGATCGCACTTCCTCAACCATTACGTCTAAATTCTCCATAAGCACCAACTTCGTTTTATCGCTTTTGGTTTTGATCGACATAGCAGTCATCTTAGGATCTGCTGTGATATCCTACTTCCTTTTTGTCGATGATGGAGGAAGTATTAGAATACATTACCTGCTTGTATTCCAAACAGGGTTATTAACCTCTTTGGTGATGATTGCTATCTTTGGTTGCTACAGGAAAAAGTTAGTATTCTCCAGAATACCGAAGATGATTCCGGTGATTACGGCCTGGTGTCTGGCCAGCGGCCTGATGCTGTCGATGGCCTTCATCGCAAAAGATTCCGAATATTTTTCCCGTTTATGGGCCATTACCTGGTTCAGCCTGGGATTGGCACTTCTGATAGCAAATCGTTTGGCTTTCAGTCTGGCTTTGACCGGCCTTGCCGAGCGGGGAAAGCTGGGACGGCCGACCTTGATCGTCGGTGCCGGAGAAAATGGTGTCCGGTTGGCCCACCACTTGAATCACAGCACAGATATCATGGTCCGTGTCGTGGGCTTCGTAGACGATCGGCGCACCCGGCGGCCCGAAGTCGTCGGTCGTCACCCGATGCTGGGCGACATCGACTGCCTGATCGACATGGTGCGGCGGGATCATGTCGACCTGGTGTTGCTGGCCCTGCCATGGTCGGCGAACCAGCGGATTCGAGAGATCATGGATCGACTGTCACCGCTGCCGGTTGACGTCCGGCTGGCGCCGGATCTGGTCAATTTCAATTTTCCCAATCCGCTCATGAGCGAAGTCGCCGGGCTGCCGATGGTGCGGATTTTCGACCGGCCGATCTCCGGCTGGTCGCAGTTCCTCAAGGCGGTGGAGGACCGGGTCATCGCCGGGCTGCTGCTGATTTTTCTTCTGCCGTTCCTGGTCCTGGTTGCGGTGGCGATCATGCTCGACTCGCCGGGACCGATCCTGTTCCGGCAGAAGCGCTACGGCTTCAACCAGAAGATCATCAACGTCCTGAAATTCCGCACGATGTACCACCACATGCAGGACGCCGACTGCAAGGTCCAGACCCGCCGGAACGACTCGCGCGTCACCCGGATCGGCCGCCATCTGCGGAAATACAGCATCGACGAGCTGCCGCAACTCTGGAATGTTCTGGTCGGAGAAATGTCGCTGGTCGGCCCCCGGCCGCATGCGATTGCGTCGAATACGGCCGGCCGCCTGTTCGAAGACATGGTCGAACATTATGCCGCGCGCCACAAGGTGCGGCCCGGCATGACCGGCTGGGCCCAGGTGAATGGCTGGCGCGGCGAGGTCGATACCGTCGAGAAGCTCAAGAACCGGGTCGAGTGCGACCTTTATTACATCAACAACTGGTCGGTCGGATTCGATCTGTGGATCATGCTGCGGACCATCCCGGCTGCGCTGAGCGACAAGAATGCGTTCTGACGGCATGAGCGGCATGGCGCATCGGCCGCCTCCCACAGACAGGTTCAGCGCCATCCCGAACGGCGTCGATCCGGCCCTGTTTTCGCCGGGCACGGGCCATCGCGCCGCTTTCGCGCTTCCCGAAGACGCCGTGATCGCCTTGTTCGCCGGCGATCTGCGGTCGTCGCGCAGGAACCTCGATGCGGTGCTCAAGGCGGTGGCGGCCACCGAGGGCGTCCGGCTTGCGGTGGCAGGTGGGGTTCGCGGCAGCCCCGACCCGGCGATGGGCATCGCCGACCGGGTCCATGTCCTCGGACACGTAACCGACATGCCGCTGCTGAGGCGGTCGGTCGATCCGTTCGGGCTCGTGGTTCTGGAAGCGCTCGCTTGCGGATTGCCGGTGATCACGGCCCGCACCGCCGGGGCTGGCGACATACTCACCGAGGAGACAGGGATCGTGGTCGAAGATCCGGACAATGTCGATGCCATCACCCGCGCCCTGCTGACGCTCGTCCGCGATCCGGCCCGGCGCCGGCGCATGGCCGTCGCGGCGCGGGCCCTGGCCGAACGGTATTCCTGGACGGCGGCCGCGGCCGCCTATCCCGACGTGATTGAAGGCGGTGCGCCGGCCGCGGGGGTCGCACAATGACGGCGGCACGGATCGGATCGGCCGGCGGGGCGGCCGTTACGGCAGATGATGACGGCCTGCCGAACCGCCATTCGCCCGCCTCGCCATTCCCGGTGGCCGAACTGACCGCCCTGGAACTGGGCATGGGCTGGTTTCCGGAAACGCCGGGCGGGCTGAACCGGATGTTTTTCAATCTGGCGCGCTTTCTGCCGGAAGCCGGCGTGCAGGTCTGCGGACTGGTTGCCGGTTCGGAGCGGGCGGCCCTGGACTCCGAAGGCCGGGTCCGGGCCTTCGCACCATCCTCCGCCGCGCTCGCCTCCCGCCTCTGGCGCGCCCGCAGAATGGCTCTGGCGGAGATCGACGCGCGATCCTTCGATCTGATCGCGTCACATTTTGCGCTCTATACCTTTCCCCTGCTCGACCGGATTCGGCGACAGCCCTTCGTCGTTCATTTCCATGGCCCCTGGGGACAGGAGGTCGCGGTCGAGAGAAAGACCTCCGGAGCCAGCCCGATCAAGCGGACCATCGAGCGTGCGGTGTACCGCGCCGCCGGTCGCGTGATCGTGCTGTCCGAAGCGTTCGGCGCGGTGCTGGCGCGCTATGGCGGCGTGCCGGAGGACCGCATCCGGATCGTACCCGGCGGCGTCGACGCGGCCTGGTTCTCGAACCAGCCGGCCCGGCCGGAGGCGCGCGCCCGCCTCGGCTGGCCGAACGACCGGCCGGTCGTCCTCGCGGTGCGGCGGCTGGCCCGGCGCATGGGACTGGAAAACCTGATCGCGGCCATGGCAACGGTCCGTGCCGCGGTGCCGGAGGCGCTCCTGATGATCGTCGGGCAGGGACCGCTGGCGGAAGACCTCGCCGCCCGGATCGCGGCAAGCGGTCTGGAGGACAGCGTGCGCCTGCTCGGCCGGTTCCCGGACGATCGCCTGGCGCTCGCCTATCGTGCCGCCGACCTCACGGTGGTTCCGACCACGGCGCTGGAGGGCTTCGGCCTGATCACGATCGAATCGCTGGCCGCCGGCACGCCGGTGCTGGTGACGCCGGTCGGCGGGCTGCCCGAGGTGGTGCGCGACCTGTCAACCGATCTCATCCTGCCGTCGGCCTCGCGGGATGCCCTGGCCGAGGGCATCGTGGCCGCGCTGACCGGGACCACCCGGCTGCCCGATGCCCGCCGATGCCAGGCCTATGCCCGGACCCGCTTCGACTGGCCGGTCATCGCAGAGCTGACCAGGAATGTCTATCGTGAGGTGATCGGATGACCGGCCGGCTGCTTTTCGTCGATCAGAGCGGCGCGCTGGGCGGCGCCGAGCTGTCCCTGCTGGACATCGCGGAGCGCTACACCAGCAGCGGATGCCATGTCGTCCTGCTGTCCGACGGACCGTTCCGAACGGCCCTGGAGCGGGCCGGCGTGGCGGTGACCGTTCTGCCCCTTCCGGACGCCGCGGCCGGGGTGCGGCGCGAGGCCGGCCTCCGGCAGATGACGCGCGCGGTGCCGGGATTGCTGGGCGCCATCCGGCGACTGGCCCGGCAGGCGGAACCGTTCAATCTGATTTACGCCAACACGCAGAAGGCTCTGGTGGTGGCGGTGGCCGCGGGGCTGCGGACCGGCAAACCGGTGGTCTGGCATTTGCGCGACATTCTCTCGGCCGAGCATTTCAGCCGCACCAACCGGCGCCTGTCGGTGTTCCTGGCCAATCACGGAACGAAGCGGGTGCTGGTCAATTCCCGGGCGACCGGCGAGGCCTTCGTGGCAGCGGGCGGCGATCGCCGGCTGATCGGCGTCGTGCCCAACGGCATTGATCCTGCACCGTTCGATGCGGTCGACGACGCCGAGCTCGCCCGGCTGCGCCTGGAGTTCCCGCTGGGCGATACGCCCCTGCTGGGATTGTTCGGCCGTCTGGCGCCGTGGAAAGGCCAGCATGTGCTGATCGAGGCGCTCGGCCGGATACCGGGGGCCCATGCCCTGCTGGTCGGCGATCCGCTGTTCGGCAACGAACCCTATGCCCGCACCCTGATCGGCCTCGCCCAGGCCCACGGCGTGGCCGACCGCGTCCATTTCCTCGGCTTCCGGCACGATGTGCCCGCATTGATGCGGTTCGTCTCGATCGTGATTCATACCTCGACATCGCCCGAGCCGTTCGGCCGGGTCCTGGTCGAGGGCATGCTGGCCGAGCGGCCGGTGATCGCCACCGCAGGCGGGGGCACGTCGGAAATCATCGAACACGGGGTATCCGGCCTGCTGCTGCCGCCCGGCGATCCGGCGGCCCTGGCCGAGGCGGTGCTCGGCCTGCTTGGCGATCCTGCCCGCGCCGGGGCGCTGGCGGCCGCGGGACGCCGGGAGGCTCTGCGCCGCTTTTCGGTGGAGGCCATGATCGGCGCGATCCGGCGGGAGCTCGCCCAGGTCAGGATTCCTGGGCATCCAGGCTGAACGAGGCCGGACCATCCACCGCCCCGGACCATCACCGACATGAACCGGTCCTTGTCGCAACCGGATCTCGGCTGCCGCGCCTTGCCCGGCCGGCTTTCTCCCGACTTAGTCGAAAGGCTGAACATCCGAAGATGTGTTGCTCAATTGCGGTTTCCACGCTAAAGCTGATTCATAGTAATTCCCGATAATGTCCCAGTTTGCTCTGCGCAGACATGCCATTGGCAATGATTCGTCAGAGGCTCGGCATTCTGGTTTTTTGTTGCAACTTCCCGCTCGGATGAACGGGATCAGTTCCGGTAGGACAATGCTTCGGACGATCGATCAGAGCGATATCACCCCCGCCGGCGCCATGCCCCGAAGGGGCATGTCCGGGTCGGCGGAACCGGTGCCGACCGGCCGCACAGCGCCGGGCAAGAGGCTGGGCCGGTGAAGCGCCTGATGGGATGGCCTGCCTTCGCACGCCTGGGCCGGCTGCGTCTGGGGGCCCGGGCGTCGTTCCAGACGCTTCTGGTCAACGTCTTGATACTGGTCGTCAATCTGGGCGCCGGCATTCTCACCGCGCGGTGGCTTGGCCCGGATGGCCGGGGCATCCTGACGGCGCTCATCGTCTGGCCGCAATTCCTGAGCTACACCATGATGCTGGGGCTGCCCACGGCGGTCGTTTACCTGATCAAGCAGGATCCCGAAAACGAAGGCTCGCTGGTCGGGACCGCCCTGCTGCTCGGTTGCGGCATCAGCGCCATCGTGATTCCGGTGGGCGCCCTGGTGATGCCCCATATGTTGCATCAGTACGATCCCGAAATCGTGCGGATCGCGCAGTGGGCCATGCTTACAGCGCCGACCGCGGTTTTCGGACTGCTGTTGCTGGTGGTGGTCCAGGCGCGCGAGCAGTTCTCCCGCTACAATCTCATCAGATTGTCGCTGCCGCTCATGATCTTGACCGGTCTGGCCGGGTTGGCGGCGGCGGGCGCGATGACGCCGGTCGCGGCGGCCATCGTGTTTCTGATCATGCCGTTCCCGATCGTCCTCTGGAATCTCGCCTGGGTCTGGCGCCGCATCCGGCCTCGGCTGGCCGGCGCGGGCCGATCGGCACGACGGCTGCTCGGCTACGGGTCGCGATTCTACGGGATCGAGATCCTGGGCGCGCTGACGGCATCTCTCGACCGCATTCTGCTGGTCGGGCTGGTCGAACCCGCGGCGCTCGGCATCTATGTCGTGGCCCGCGGTCTGGCCACTCCTCTTCAGATGTTTTCCGGCGCCATCGTGCCGGTGCTGTTCCCGAAGGCCGCAGCTCTGGCCCGCGACGACGCCATCGCCTTTACCGCCCTGGCGGCGCGGCTGAACATGATGGTCACCGGTGCCGTTGCGATTGCCCTGGCCGTGGCGGCGCCGTTCATCATCCTGCTGCTCTATGGCGAAGCCTTCATGGCGGGCGTGCTGCCCTACCAGATCCTGATCCTCGAGGCCCTTCTCGGCAGCATGGTGCACGTGCTCGCACAGGCCTTCATGGCCGTGGGACGGCCGGGACTGGTGGCCTCTCTGCAGCTTCTGGGGCTCGCGATCGCCGTGCCACTGACATTTCTGCTGGTTCCGGTCTACGGGCTGACCGGGGCAGCATTGGCGCTGACCCTGGCCAGCCTGTTCCGGCTGGTGTCGCTCTATGTCTGCTTCCCGATCGTCCTGAAAATCCGGCCGCCCCGCGCCTGGCCTGCGCCTGCGGATTTTCGCGCGTTGCTGCAGCCAGGCCAGGGCAAATCCGGCTGATGCATCTCGACCAATCCAACCCACCTTGAACACCGCATTTCAGAATAGCTTTTTATTGCAATAGTTTACTGGTGCGCAACAATCTTTCTGAGAGCGGCGTTCCAGTTGGGTGTGGGTCAGTCTCTGCCCTTGCCGTCCCGCGGACGCACTCAATGTGAGCGCAGCGCCCCGGACAGGGTCAGGGGCGCCGTCATGTCGACGAGCGCGGGCGTGCCGGGCGGTGGGCGTCCATCGCCGATCCTCACGTCGAAGCAACAAAAAGTTCATCAGTATTACACGCAACTATCTGCCTGGTTGGGCTATCCGACGTTCCCGCCGCATGCCATGCGATGCCGGGCCGGAGCAGCCGATGGCGGACGTCACGATCAGCGCGATTACCAAGGCGTTCGGCCCGGTCGCCGTCCTCAACGGCATCGATCTGAGCATCGCCGACGGCGAGTTCGTCACACTGGTCGGCCCATCGGGCTGCGGCAAATCCACCCTGCTGCGCATCATCGCCGGCCTGGAACCGCAGAGCGGCGGCGAGATCCGCATCGCCGGCCGACCGGTCGACCATCTGCCGCCGAAGCGGCGCGACGTCGCCATGGTGTTCCAGTCCTATGCCCTTTACCCGTACATGACCGTGGCGGAGAACGTCGGTCTGCCGCTTGCCATGCGCCGGCTGAACGGCTGGCAGCGGCTGCCCCTGATCGGCCGCCTGATGCCCGGCAGCGGGGCGCAGCGCCGCCGGATCGCGGCGGAGGTCGCGGAGGTCGCGACGGCTCTCGGCATCGATACCCTGGTGCGGCGCAAGCCGGGGCAGCTTTCGGGCGGGCAGCGGCAGCGGGTCGCCCTGGCCCGCGCCATGGTCCGGCATCCCCAGGTGTTCCTGATGGACGAGCCGCTGTCCAACCTGGATGCCCAGTTGCGGGTCCAGATGCGGGCGGAGATCGCCGAGCTGCACCGCCGTCTGGGGGCGACCTTCATCTACGTCACCCACGACCAGGCCGAGGCGATGACCATGTCCGATCGGGTCGCCGTGATGCTGGCCGGCGAGCTGATCCAGGTCGCGCCGCCGCTCGAGCTCTATGCCGACCCGGCCGATCTGCGGGTCGCGACCTTCATCGGCGGCCCCAAGATCAATACCCTGCCGGCGCAGATTCGGCGCGACGGCGCGGTCGAGATCGCCGGCCTCGCCCTGCCGCTGACCGTGCCGGGCACGGCCCCCGGCACGCGATTGACCGCCGGCATCCGGCCCGAGGCGATCGTGCCGGAGCGCAGCGACGACCCGGTCTGCTGGGTCGGGACGGTGCGCCATGTCGAGCATCTCGGTGCCGACCTCTATCTCCATGTCCGGCTGGGGATCGACCAGACGCCGGTGATCGTGCGGGCCGATCCCGAACATGCCGCCGGTCTGCGCCACGATGCGGCCGTGCGGCTGCGGCCGCTGCTGCGTCGGGTGCTGCTGTTCGACGGCTCGGGACGGCGAGTCGGCGCGGTCTCCGCTGCCGCTCCCGCGGACTTGCGGGAGGCGGCGTTTGGTTAGCCTGGCGGCGGACATCCCGGCCGCGGGGCGGCGGGCGCCGGCACGCCTCGGAGAGGTGCTCGCGGCATGGAGTCTGGCCGGCCCCGCGACGCTGCTGCTGATCCTGCTGCTGCTCGGCCCGACCGTGGCGGTGGTGGCGCTGTCCTTCACGGACTGGCTGTTCGGGGCCGCCTCGCTGAGCTTCATCGGTTTCGAGAACTACCGGGAGATGTCGGCCGACCGGGTATTCTGGATCTCGCTCGGCAACACCCTGCTCTATGTCGGCTTCGTCGTGCCGGTCTCGGTGCTGCTCGGGCTGGGTGCAGCGCTGCTGATCGAAGCCGGGAGCTCCGGCCGGGCAGTCTACCGGGCGATCTATTTCCTGCCGGTGACCTCGACCCTGCTTGCCATGGCGCTGGTCTGGGAATTCGCCTTCCACCCGACCGTCGGCGTGATCAATCAGGCGCTCCAGGCGATCGGCCTGGCGGGCCGGGACTGGCTGCGCGACCGCGAGTCCGCGCTGTTCGCACTGGGCGCGATCGGGGTGTGGCAGGCGCTCGGGCTGAACATGGTGCTGTTCATGGCCGGCCTGAAGGCGATCCCGCGCGACCTCTACGACGCCGCGGCGGTCGATGGCGCCGACGGGCCGTGGGAGCGGTTCCGCCGGGTGACCTGGCCGATGCTCGGCCCGGCCACCGTCTTCGTGGTCACGATCACCGCGATCCGGTCGTTCCAGGTGTTCGACACCGTCGCGGTGCTGACCCAGGGCGGCCCCGACAAGGCCACCGAAGTGCTGCTCTACACCATGGTCACCGAGGGTTTCTCGTTCTTCCGCTCGGGTTACGCCTCGGCGCTGACCGTGGTGTTTCTGGTCTTCGTGCTGGCGCTGACCCTGCTGCAGGTCCGCCTGCTCGAAAAGCGGGTGCACTACACATGACCCGGCGCCGGACCTGGTCCGATCGGGCCGGCGCAATGCTGCGCCATGCCGTGCTGCTGGCCGGGGCGGTGATCATGGTCGGTCCGTTCGTTTGGATGGTCTCGATCTCGCTCAAGCCGCCCGGCGAGATCTTCGCCCCCGGCTTCGCCCTGCTGCCGACCCAGTGGTACGCCGTCGAGAACTACGGCCAAGCCTTCAGTCGGGTGCCGCTGCTGCGCTACCTGCTCAACGGCGTCATCGTCACCGGCGCGATCTTCTTCTGCCAGGCCCTGGTCGCGCTGCCCTGCGCCTATGCCCTGGCCAAGCTGCGCTTCGCCGGTCGGGCCACCCTGTTCGCGCTGGTGCTGCTCGGCCTGCTGATCCCGCCACAAGTGCCGGCGATCCCGCTCTATCTGATGCTGTGGCAGACCGGCCTGCTCGACAGCTATGCCGCGCTGATCATCCCCTCGACCATTTCGGTGTTCGGCATCTTCCTGATGCGGCAGTTCTTCATGAGCGTGCCGGACGATCTGATCCACGCGGCGCGGCTCGACGGCTGTTCGGAGTTCATGATCGTGTGGCGGATCATGCTGCCGACCGCCCTGCCGGCGCTGGCCGCCTTCGGCATCTTCTCGCTGGTGTGGAACTGGAACGACTATTTCTGGCCGCTGCTGGTGATCAACACGCAGGAGCTGGCGACCCCGCCGCTGGGCGTCGTGTTCTTCCGCAACGAGGAGGCGGGCACCGATTACGGCCCGCTGATGGCCGGCGCGGTGGTGATCACCCTGCCGCTGGTGATCGCCTTCCTGCTCGCTCAGCGCCGGTTCATCGACGGCATCACCCTGTCCGGCATGCGGAAATAGTGCGCTGCATGCGCTGGTCTTGCACTATGAGGGAGACTCCGACCATGCCCCAGACCCCGTCCCGGCTCGACCGCCGGTCCGTCCTCGCCCTGGGGGCCGGTGCCGCCGCCGGCCTGCTGCCCCTGGCCCGGCCTCGCGCCCAGACGCCGGCCGTGACCATCGAGGTGCAGTACCCGATTCCGAACCTGTTCTCCCAGGTGCACGAGGAGATCGCCCGAGCCTTCATGGCCGCCCGACCGGACATCGCCGTCCGGTTCCGCGCACCCTACGAGAGCTATGAGGACGGGCTGCAGAAGACCCTGCGCGATGCCATCACCGGCACCTTGCCCGACGTGTCCTATCAGGGCCTGTCGCGTCAGCGCACGCTGGTCGAGCGCGGCATTCCGGTCAAGCTGGGCCCGTTCATCGCCGCCGAGCCGGAATGGAACGCGCTGGGCTTCTCGCCGCAACTGCTGTCGCTGGGCGAGATCCTGGGCGACCAGTACGGCATCGGGTTCTCCTTGTCGACGCCGGTGCTGTACTACAATCTCGATCTGGTCGAGGCCGCCGGCGGCAATGCCGACGCGCTGCCGGCGTCGTGGGACGAGGTGATCGCCTTGGCCGCGCGGATCCACGATCCGGCGCGCAACATCACCGGCATGCATTTCGACTGGACGATCACCGGCAACTGGTCGTGGCAGGCGCTGGTGTTCTCCCATGGCGGCACGATGCTGACCGCCGATGAACGGCGGGTCGCCTTCACCGAGGAACCGGGCCGGCATTCGATCCGCATGCTGCGGCGGTTCGTCGATGACGGCCGCATGCAGGACATCGGCGACCAGACCATGTTCCAGGATTTCTTCGCCGGCCGCATCGGCATCATGATGCAATCGACCGCCCAGCTCGGCCGGGCCAACCGCGAGATCGCCGGCCGCTTCCGCCTCAAGACCGGCCGGTTCCCGCTGTCCGCGCCGGCCGCGCGCCTGCCGGCCGGCGGCAACGCCGTGATGATGCTGACCCGCGACGAGGCCAGGCAGCGTGCCGCCTGGGACTACATCAAGTTCGCCTGCGGGCCGCAGGGCGCGACGATCATGGTCAACGGCACCGGCTACATGCCGGCGACCACGGTCCCGGCCGAGGTGCCCGAACTGCTCGGCCGGTTCTATGCCGAGAACCCCAACCACCTGACCTCGATTCACCAGCTTCCGGTGCTGACCGGGTGGTACGCCTTCCCCGGCCAGAACGCCCTGCGCATCACCGACGTGATCAAGGACGGGCTGCAGCGCGTGGTCAACCGCAGCCAGGAGCCGGACGCCGCGCTCCAGGCGATCGGTGCCGACGTGCAAAGGATGCTGCCGGCGACGTAGCGCCGGAAGCATCGCGAACGGCGCGCGGTCCGGTCATCCCGGCCCCTCTCCCGCCGGCGGGAGAGGCCGGCGGGAGAGGGAGGTGCGCTGCTCTTCTGATCGTGGTCGTTCGGCGTGATCGTCCGGCAGGCGGAAATGTTCACCTTCATCCATCTCACCGACATCCATCTGGTCGCGGGCGACGAGCCGCTCTACGGTCTGAACCCGGCGGAGCGGCTGGAGGCGTGCATCGCGGATATCAATGCGCGCCACGCCGACGCCGCGTTCTGCATCGTCACCGGCGATCTCGCGCATTGGGGCGAGCCGGGCGCCTATGCGAGGCTGCGCCGGGCGCTCGACCGGCTGGCCATCCCGGTTCATCTGATGATCGGCAACCACGACGACCGCGGCCGGTTCCGGCAGGCGTTTCCCGAGTGTCCGGTGGACGCCGAGGGCTTCGTGCAGTTCACCCTGGAAACCCCGGCCGGGCAGTTCCTGCTGACCGACACCGCCATGCCGGGCGTCGCCCATGGCGATCTGTGCCCGCGGCGCCTGGGCTGGCTGGCGGCGCGGCTGGACGAGGCGGCGGCCGCGGATCGGCCGGTGTTCCTGTTCATGCATCACCCGCCGGTCGCGGTTGGCCTGGCCGGGATGGACGCCATCGCGCTGCGCGATCCGGCGGCGCTGCTGGCGGTGCTGGAGCCGCACCGGGCGCGGGTGCGGCACCTGTTCTTCGGCCATCTGCACCGGCCGGTGAGCGGGAGCTGGCACGGCATCCCGTTCTCCACGCTACGCGGGACCAGCCATCAGGTGGCGCTCGACTTCGTCGCGGGTGCCGGCATCATCCGCGGCAGCCATGAACCGCCCACCTATGCCGTCGTCCGCATCGATGCCGCAGCCGTGGTCGTCCATGTGCATGACTTTCTCGATCGCACCGCCTCGTTCGATCTGTGACGTCGCCTCGGCGCCTCCAATCCCGGCCCGGCGCCCTGTTCTCCCTCCCATGCCGGCTACCGCTTTCCCGCCGGGGTGATCGGCACCGCGGTCGGGCGGTATTCTCGTTTCCCGCTCAGCCTGCGCATGGTGGAAGAGGTTCTGGCGGCCCGCGGCCTCGTCGCCGGCCGGAAGCATTGGCTGTGGTGGGCGATCGACCAAGAGGGCTTCGGGCTTGACGTCCTGGTCCAGAGCCGGCGCGACGCCAGGGCCGCCAAGCGCCTGCTCCGCAAGCTGATCAAGAGGCCAATGCGGCCGCCGCGGCGGCTGATCACCGACAGGCTGAAGTCCTACGGCGCGGCCAAGCAGCAGTTGAAGCTCGGCAGCGAGCATCGCCAGCACACGGAAGCGAACAATCGATCCGAGACGTCCCATCAGCCGACCGGGCTGCCCGCGCCCAGGCGTTTGCGACCTGGACCGAGATTGCCGGCGCCAGTCTGGCGGCACGGCCTCGACCGACCGGAAGACCGATGGTTTCCGCCAACAACCGCCGTTTCGCCTTCCCCAAGTTGAGGGTGCCTTTCAGCTCCACCAACTTGATGGTGCTGCCTCTACGTTAAGATGGTGGAACAAAATTCGGGACGGTTTGTTCATCTGAATATTCGACGGCCATGTGTTTAGGATACCTAGGACCAATTGCCGGGATCATTCATCCGGGCACATCCATTTTGATCGTCTCATCGCCTTGGGCAGAATTGATGTTATGGCCGAGAAGCGTTCGCCCATCCGCGCGAAAGGTGAGCCCGTGATCAGCCTGGGAACCGACACCATCCGCCTCCGCAGCCGGGCTCACGACAAGGCCGAGGCGATCCGGCAGGCCGGGGATCTGCTGGTCGGCAGCGGCAATATCGAGCCGGGTTATGTCGCCAGCATGATGGCGCGGGAAAAGGTCGCCAACACCTTTCTGGGCAACGGCATCGCCATCCCCCACGGCCTGCCCAAGGATCGCGGGCTGATCCGCCGGACCGGCATCGCGGTGGTCCAGTTCCCCGAGGGCATTCCCTGGAACCCCGGCGAGACCGTCTATCTGGTGGTCGGCATCGCGGCGCGGTCCGACGAGCATCTGGATATTCTCTCCAACCTGACCGACGTGCTCGACGATGCCGAGGCGGTGCGCCGCCTGGCCCGCACCGACGATCCCGGCGACATCGTCCGCCGGCTCAACGGCGGCGCGGCCCCGGCGGCCGCGGCCCCGGCGCCGGTGGCGCCCGCGCCGGAAGACTTCGCCCGGTTCTTCGACGCCACCGTCGCCGGCGCCCATGGCCTGCATGCAAGGCCGGCCACCGCCTTCGCCGAGATCGCCAAGCGGTTCGGCTCCGAGATCCGGGTGCGCTGCGGCGACAAGACGGCCAACGGCAAGAGCCTGGTGTCGCTGCTCAAGCTGGGCGCCGAGGCCGGCGCGCCGATCCGCGTGATGGCCGAAGGGCCGGATGCCGATCGGGCCCTGGAGGCGCTGCGCCAGGCGCTCGACCACGGGCTGGAGGACGAGGCCGAAGCGGCTGCCGAAGCCGCCGCCGGGGTGCCGCCGCCGGCCGCCGCGGTGCGGTTCGAGGGCCGCGCGGTGCCCGGCATCGCCGCCTCGCCGGGTCTGGCGATCGGGCCGCTGCGCCAGTTCCGGCGCGGCCGGATCGTGGTCGAGGCCGCCGCCAAGGACCCGGCGGCGGAGGAAACCCGCCTGCACCGGGCGATCGAAAGCGCGCGGGCCGAACTCTCCGATCTGTTCAACGAGGTGTGGAAGCGGTCCGGCCCGGCCAAGGCCGCGATCTTCCGCGCCCATGCCGAGTTCCTCGACGACCCCGAACTGGTCGCGGACACGGTCGCGAAAGTCGGCGCCGGCCGCAGCGCCGGCTGGGCCTGGCAGCGCGGCATCGAGGAGCGGGCGGGGGTGCTGGAAAGCCTGCACGATCCGGTGGTGGCCGGCCGCGCCGCCGATCTGCGCGATGTCGGCCGCCGGGTGCTGAAACTGCTGGCCGACCGGGTCGAGGAGGAACCCTCCCTGCCCGACCGGCCGATGATCCTGGTCGCCGAGGACCTGACGCCGTCCGACACCGCCCGGCTCGATCCGGCCTTCGCGCTCGGCCTGTGCACCGCGGGCGGCGGGCCGACCTCGCACACCGCGATTATCGCCCGCTCGCTCGACATTCCGGCGATCGTCGGCACCGGCCCGGCGGCGCTCGGGCTGGCCGACGACACGCTGTGCATTCTCGACGGCGATGGCGGCCTGCTGGTGGTCGAACCGACCGAAGCCGATCTCGCCGCCGCCCGGCAGGCCCGGACCGATCAGCAGGCGCGGCGGGAGGCCGAGCGGCTGGCCTGCTACGAACCGGCGATCACGACCGACGGCGCCCGGATCGAGGTGGCGGCCAACATCAGCGATCCCGCCGAGGCCGAACAGGCGGTCAATGCCGGCGGCGAGGGCGTCGGCCTGCTGCGCACCGAATTCCTGTTCCTGCAACGGGACACCCCGCCCGACGAGGACGAGCAGTTCGCGGCCTACAGCACGATGACCCGCGCGCTCAACGGCCTGCCGCTGATCATCCGCACGCTCGACATCGGCGGCGACAAGGAGGTGCCGTACCTGTCGCTGCCGGCCGAGAGCAACCCGTTCCTGGGCGAGCGCGGCATCCGGCTGTGCCTGGCCCGGCCCGACCTGTTCCGGCCGCAACTGCGCGCGATCTTCCGCGCCGCGGCGACCGGGCCGGTGCGGATCATGTACCCGATGATTTCGACCCTGGAGGAGCTGGCGGCGGCGCGCAAGGTCACCGAGGCGGTGCGGCTGGAGCTGGGCGCGGCACCGGTCGAGACCGGCATCATGATCGAGGTGCCTTCGGCGGTGATGATGGCCGAGGAGTTCGCCCGCGAGGTCGATTTCTTCTCGATCGGCAGCAACGACCTGACCCAGTACGTGCTGGCGATGGACCGGCTGCACCCGGTGCTGGCGAAGCAGGCCGACGGGCTGCACCCGGCGGTGCTGCGGATGATCGACCGCGCGGTCAAGGCCGCCACCGCGGCCGGGCGCTGGGTAGGGGTGTGCGGCGGCATCGCCGGCGACCCGCGGGGCGTCGCCATCCTGGCCGGGCTCGGCGTGGCCGAGCTGAGCGTCAGCATTCCCAGCATCGCCGCGGTCAAGGCGCAGATCCGCGGGCTGTCGATGGCGGCGGCGAAGGATCTGGCCGGGCGCGCGCTGGCCTGCCGCACCGCCGCGGAGGTCCGCGCGCTGCGTTGACGCCAGAGGAGAAGGACCGGTCATGACCGCCACGGGCCGCATCGTCACGGTGTCGCTGAACCCCGCCATCGACCAGACCGCGGCGGTGCCGAATTTCGCCGCCGGCACGGTCAACCGGGTGACGGAAGAGCAGTCCGATGCCGGCGGCAAGGGGGTCAACGTCGCCTCGTTCCTGGCCGATTTCGGGCACGCGGTCGCGGCGACCGGGTTCCTGGGCGCCGACAATGGCGAGCTGTTCGACCGGCTGTTCGCCGCCAAGCGGATCGAGGACCGGTTCGTTCGCCTGCCGGGCAAGACCCGGGTCAACGTCAAGATCGTCGACGGCGTCCGGCACCAGGTCACCGACATCAACTTTCCCGGCCTGTCCGCCGCGCCCGGCGATCTGGCGGCGCTGACCGAAGCGATCGACGATCTGGCCGGCCGGTTCGACTGGTTCGTGGTGTCGGGCAGCGTGCCCGCCGGCCTGCCGGTCACGGTCTATGCCGAGCTGGTGGCGATGCTGAAGCGGCGGGGCCGGACGGTGGTGCTGGACGCCAGCGGCGAGCCCTTCGCGCGTGCCATCGCCGCAGCGCCCGACCTGATCAAGCCGAACCTCGACGAGCTGCGGGAACTGACCGGCGGCCGGCTGGAGACCGAGGCGGAAATCGTCGGCGCGGCCCGCGACCTGCTGGACGCCGGGATCGGGCTGGTCGCGGTCTCGCTGGGCGCGCGCGGCGCGATCTTCGTTACCAAAGGCGGGGCCGTACTGGCGGTGCCGCCCGAGGTCGCGGTGCGCAGCACGGTCGGCGCGGGCGACGCCATGGTCGCCGGCATCGTCACCGCCCGGCTGCGGGGCCTGGGGCTGGCCGAGTGCGCCCGGCTGGGCACCGCCTTCGCGCTCGGCACGCTGGGCGAGGCGGGGCCGCTTCTGCCGCCGCCCGCCGCGGTCGAAGCGCTCGCGGCGCGGGTGACCGTCAGGGATCTCGTTCGGGAACCCGTCCCGAACCGGCTCGGGCAGGCCGGCTAGCAACGTTCAAGAAAGACGCCCAGAGGAAACGCCCAGAATGACCAGGATCGTCGCCGTCACCTCCTGTCCCACCGGCATCGCCCATTCCGTCATGGCCGCCGAGGCGCTGAAGAAGACGGCGACGATGCTGGGGCACAGCATCAAGGTGGAAACCCAGAGCGCCGAAGGCGTGCGCAACGCGCTGTCGGACGAGGACATCGAAATCGCCGAGGTGGTGATCGTCGCGGCCGACATCCATGTCGGCATGGAGCGGTTCGGCGGCAAACCGGTCGAGGAGGTCTCGACCAGCCGGGCAATCCGCGACACCGCAGGCGTGGTCGGCCAAGCGGTGGCGCTGGTCGAACCGCCGCCCTCCGAACAGGTCGCGCCCGCCGTTCCCGAACCGGTCAAGGCGGCCGACGCCGTGTCCGGCCGGCCGGCGCAGCGGCTGGTCGCGATCACCGCCTGCCCGACCGGCATCGCCCACACCTTCATGGCCGCCGACGCGCTGAAGAAGGCCGCCGCGGCCGCCGGCCACGACATCAAGGTGGAGACCCAGGGCTCGGTCGGCGCCAAGAGCCAGTTGACGCCGGAGGACATCGCCGCGGCCGATGCCGTCGTGATCGCCGCCGATACCCATGTCGACCTGTCGCGCTTCCAGGGCAAGCGGGTCTATCAGACCTCGACCAAGGCCGCGTTGAAACAGGGCCCGACAGTGATCGAGTCCGCCCTGGCGCTGCCCGCTTCCGGCGCATCCGCCGATCGGGCGGCCGAGGCCGGGCAGGCCAAGGCGGCGGCGCCGTCGGACAAGCGGGCCGGGCCGTACAAGCACCTGCTGACCGGCGTCTCCTACATGCTGCCGATCGTCGTGGCCGGCGGGCTGATCATCGCCCTGTCCTTCGTGTTCGGCATCGATGCCGCGGAGGAGCAGGGCACGCTGGCCGCGGCGCTGATGAGCATCGGCGGGCAGGCGGCGTTCGCGCTGATCGTGCCGGTGCTGTCCGGCTTCATCGCCTTCTCGATCGCCGACCGGCCGGGGCTGGCGCCGGGGCTGATCGGCGGCATGCTGGCGGCCCAGCTCCAGGCCGGGTTCCTGGGCGGCATCATTTCCGGCTTTCTGGCCGGCTATGTCGCGCTGTTCCTGCGCGAGCGCATCCGCCTGCCGCAGAATTTCGAGGGGCTGAAGCCGGTGCTGATCATCCCGCTGCTGTCGACCCTGGTGGTCGGGCTGCTGATGGTCTATGTGGTCGGCACGCCGGTCCGCGCGATCATGGAGGGGCTGACCGGCTTTCTCCAGGGCATGAGTTCGACCAATGCGGTGCTGCTCGGGCTGCTGCTGGGCGGCATGATGGCGGTGGACATGGGCGGGCCGGTCAACAAGGCGGCCTACACCTTCGCCGTCGGCCTGCTGGCCAGCAACGCCTTCCAGCCGATGGCGGCAGTGATGGCGGCCGGCATGACGCCGCCGCTGGGTATTGCGCTCGCCACCGTGATCGGGCGCAACCGCTTCACCCTGGACGAGCGGGAGGCCGGCAAGGCCGCCGGCGTGCTCGGCCTGTCGTTCATCACCGAAGGCGCCATTCCGTTCGCGGCCAAGGATCCACTCAGGGTGATCCCGGCGGCGATCGCCGGCTCGGCGGTGGCCGGGGCGCTGTCCATGCTGTTCGGCTCCGGGCTGCGCGCGCCCCATGGCGGCATTTTCGTGCTGGCGATCCCCAACGCCGTCAGCAACGTGCTGATGTATGCCGTGGCGATCCTCGCCGGCACGCTGGTGACGACGGTCGTGCTGTTGGTGCTCAAGCGCCCGCTGGCTGAGGCGCCAGCCAGGCCGGCCGGACTGCCCGCTCGATCGCCGAAACCCCTCCGGGGTTGATGGCGCATCCGGGGTAAAGCCAGGGCCAGGGTGCACAGATCAAAAACGTCGGCATACCGACCGGGAGGGGCCTGATGGTGGTCGGCTTCAGGCGACGCGGCACGAGGCCGGCATGCCGAAATGCGTCTTTCGATTGATCACCGCACGGCCCATGCGGGCTTCGGCCCTTTACGCAGGCAGACTCCGGGCGCGCAAGCGCCGGCCGATTCCGCCCAGCCCGCGGTCCCGGCCGGCACGGGTCCGGAAGTGGATCTCGGTGGCATCCCCCGATCGGGTCGGGGCCGGCCTCTGAAGGGCCAGGACGTGCCGCCCCGTTGGCGCGGTCGCTGTCGGCGCGCGCCAGCCCTCGACCAGACGGTCGAGCGTCACCCTGGGATGGGCCAGAAGCCGGCCAAACCGAACCTCTTCAGCCCGGTCCCGGCCCAGTCGCCGCAGACCGACATTCCCGCCCACGACCATGCCTTCGAGCAGCGCCGCCCCCCTATTATCGAGACGGCGATCCCCGAACCGACCCGGCGACCCATCCATGTCCGCCACCGGATCATGAAACTCTCCAGATCCCCGAAGGTCGGCGGATGTGAGTCATGGTGGTCTCCTTGGTGCTGGAGCCTGCCATGTCTCCCAGGCCGACCGGACGCCGACACTCGGCGACACGCCAACATCGCGATTTGCGCACCAAAGCCCATCAGAAATAGATGCCGTACCGGTTGAGCGCCGGCTCGGGACAGGGGGCATCGCGCCGGCCCAGCGTCACCGGCACGTCGTAGAGCCGCCGGGCGCCGAAGCGCTTCCAGAAATGACAGAGCCCGGGGACGAAGACCTTAGCGACGCTCAGTCCGATGTCCGGCCGGGTCTGGTCGAGGACATAGGCGCGCATGCCGCGGGCTTCGACGGTGTCGATGCAGGTCTGGATCTCCTCGAGCAGGTCGCCGGCCGAACTCGACCGGTAGGTCTCGCAGCGGCGGGCCGGCACCGCCGGGTCGGGCAGCAGATAGGGCAGCTCCGCCACGGTGGCGGTCTTCCACCACTGCACGGCCTCGGGATCGACCGACCAGTAGAGGGTCCTGCCCTCGCGGTCCTCGCGCGCGACCTTGGGCAGGGACTGGTTGATCTCGCACAGCGCGTGAAACACCGCCCGCCGCGGGCTGGGGCTGGCGGCGAAACCGAGCAGGATGTCCTCGATGCCGCGGTCGCGGCGGCGGCTGATCGCGGCGAAGGTCGGCATGCCCAGATCGTTGCCGACGTCCAGCACCCACAGATCGCGGTTCAGGACGGCGTCATAGTATTCCCGGACCTGGTCGAAGAACGGGTCGCGGAAGCTGTCGAGGTCGACGCCGGGCTGGCGCGTCTGGTTGAACCACCATATCCCGACCGCATCGCGCTCGAACAGTTCGAGGAAGCCGCCCAGGATCGCCTCTTCCAGCGAGTTCCCGGCCGCCGAACCGTTGGAATCGCAGGAGCAGAAGAAGTAGCTCTGCAGGTCCGGATGGCCGTACCAGCAATAGGCCGCCGGAACGTATCTGAAACCCCCGCCCGACAGCGACCAGACCCTGGTCCAGTCGATGGTGAAATGGTCGTCCAGCCGTTCCGGCACCCGGTTGCGGACGCTGACCTCCCGCCGGTTCCAGGCATCGCGGTCGTCGAACTGGGCGTCGCTGAACTGCGTCAGGGCGTTGGGCGGGATCGCCTGATCGCCCAGCTCGGCCAGCATGGCCTGGTGCACCGGCTCGTCGCCCTGATAGACCGCGCTGTAGCGCTCGATGCCCTCGCAGAAGGCGCTGACCTTGGCCTGCAGCTCCGATGCCCCCTTGCCGCCGCTGCGGCCGACCAGATTGGTCATGACGGTCTCGATCGAGGCCGGACGGTTGGGGAAGCCGTGCACCGCCCCGTAGCCGTAGCTGAGCCCGTTCTCGCCATGCTCCTCGATCGGGGTGAGCCGCATCACCGCGCCGCTGATCGGGCTGACCAGATGCCGGTAGCGGCGCAGGGTGATCTCGGCCGGCGGATAGGCGGCGCGCTCCCCCTTCGCCG
>CAZTNV010000003.1:0-9822 GCA_964615535.1 uncultured Mycobacteriaceae bacterium
CCTCCCGTCCGAACCGTAGGTCCGTGGCGCGTTGCGCCACGACACGCCGCGGGCACCCCGCCGGGATCGGGGCGCGGTTCATGCCCCGCCATCGCACGGGCGGCACGGTGTCGTGGCGCGGTCGCGCCACGGACCTACGATGGTGTGCTTCGGATTTGCGCGTTATGATGTTCGGATGGACTATCGGCACGATCGAACCGCGGGGGCGACCTATTTCTTCACGGTGGTGACGTATGACCGGCGACCGGTGCTGTGCCGTGCCGATATTCTGGCGCTGCTGCGCGAGGCGGTCGCCGCGGAGCGCCGCCGCCGGTCCTTCGCGATCGACGCCATGGTGGTCCTGCCCGACCATCTGCATGCGCTGTGGACGCTTCCCGAAGACGATCACGACTACTCGGTGCGCTGGCAGAAGATCAAGGAATCGGTCAGCCGGGCGGCGCCGATCGGCGGTGCGGGAACCCCGGCCTGGCGCCGGGCGCGCGGCGAACGGACGTTCTGGCAGCGCCGGTTCTGGGAGCACCGGATCCGCGACGAACACGACCACGCCCGCCATTTCGATTACATCCACTTCAACCCGGTGAAACACCGGCTGGTGGCGGCGGTGGCGGATTGGCCGCATTCCTCGTTCCACCGCGCGGTGCGCCAGGGGGTTTATCCGGCATCCTGGGGCGCCGGTTTCACCCCCGCCGACCTCCCGTCCGAACCGTAGGTCCGTGGCGCGTTGCGCCACGACACGCCGCGGGCATCCCGTCGGGATCGGGGCGCGGCCCTCGTGCCCTGCCGCCGTTCGGGCGGCGCGGTGTCGTGGCGCCAAGGCGCCACGGACCTACGGGTGTGCCATGGTGTGGCGGCATTGGTGCCACATATGATTGCAAATTTGCCTCTCACCTTTGCGTGAAAAAGGGCTTTATGGTCCACGCCGAAGGACATCCGGTCCTTGCTGAACCCATTGGAGGCTCGCCACGATGCTGAAATCCAACCGCCACGCCCTGTTCGGCGCCGCCGCGTTCGCCGCCGCCGGCACCCTGGCCGCCCCCGTTCCGGCGGCTGCGTGCAGCGGGGATTCGCCCTACATGGCCTCCGTTTGCTTCATGGCCAACTATGTCGGCGGCAATCAGTGCCCGGAAGGCTATCTGCCTGCGGATGGCCGGATTCTTCAAATCGCGAACTACCAGGCCGTCTTTGCGCTGATCGGCAACCGCTTCGGCGGCAATGGAACCCAGACCTTCGCGCTCCCCGATCTGCGCGGGCGGAACATCATCGGCACCGGTCAGGGCCCGGGGCTGCCCAACGTCCAGGTCGGCCAGACGGGGGGGGCGCAGACCGTTGCCCTGACTGCGAACAACCTGCCGCCCCACACCCACCCGGCGACGTTCGCCGGCGGGCCGGTCAGCGGCCTGACCGTCAGCGTAGCCATACCGGCGGTGACAAATCCGACGAACTCCACAACACAGCCTGGAACCACCGTTAACTTGGCCAATTCGGTGGACCAAGGAGGGATTGGCGCTGACGTCCGCATTTACAGCTCCGACAACCCCACGACCACCACTCTGAGGCCCTTCAACGCCACCGTCAGCGGCAGCGGGACCTTGACCGGGACCGTGACCGTGGCGGCGAATCCGACGACGAACACCCCGGTTCCGGTCCTCGACCCGTTCGTCGGTCTGGTCGCCTGCTTCGCCGTCCAGGGCCTGTTCCCGACTCCTCAGTGACCCGGCGCAACGGGGATTTCGGCGGGCGGCGTACCGGCGGGCTCGGCCGGTTGCGCCACCGGTTTCACCCCCGCCGACATCCCGTCCGAACCGTAGGTCCGTGGCGCGTTGCGCCACGACACCGCGCGGGCGCCGGGGTTGACGGACGGGGTGATCGGGGGGCGTATCGGCGATCCTGCCACCATCCCTCTCCCAGCTCTCGTTCAACCAGGGCGCGATCCCGGCTGATCGCCGGGGCGAAACCGGGCCGCCGCCCGCTCGGGAAAATCGGTGCACAGCATGAGCCGGGCGCGGCCGGACTCCGGCACCGCCGCCAGCCGGTCCCACACCGGCTCGGGCGGACGCCCGTGAAGCTCGGGCGACACGATCGCGACATGGCGTCCGGCCGCGACCTGTTCGGCCACCGTGGCGCCGCTCCACCAGTCGCTTTCGAAGGCGTCGAGCCAGATCCCCTGCGCCGCGGCATCAAGCGGGCCGGCCGCCTCGAACTCGCTGCGGCGGGTGAAGAACGGCGCGCCCTGCCGCCGCCATGCCAGGCTGTCGGGCACGGCCATGTCGAAGGCGAACCAGTTGACCAGACCGGCGGCGCGCATCGCCGCCGTGACCGGCGCGGCCAGCCCGTCCGCCTTGACGTTCAGCGCCAGCCAGCACCGGGGAAACGCCGCGGCCAGCGCCACGAACCGGTCGAACGGCCAGGCATCCGCCCCCGGCGGATCGTGCGCGATCACGATCCGGCCGGCGCAGTCGCGCAGATCGGTCTCGATGCCGAAGCCGCCTTCGAACGCCCGGCGGACGGCCGCCGGCGTGTTCTGCTCGGCCCCGGTCCGCCACGCGCCGCGATGGGCCAGCACGATCATCGGGCCGCCGCCACCGCGCGCCCGGAGATGTCCGAGGCGAGAAAGGCGGTCAGATCGTCGGGGGTGCCGAGGCCGTGCATCCCCGCCCCGACCGTGCCGACCGGCCAGCCGCCGATCCGGGCACCGGCGGCGATCAGGCGGTTGTAGACCGGCGCGACATAGAACTCCCCGTTGACCCGCTCCTCCGCCGCGATCATGGCGCGGGCCGCGGCCGCGAAATCGCCGGCCCGGGCGAAATGATAGAGTCCGACCGTCGCCTCGTCGGAAATCGGCTGTTTTTCGGCCACGCGCGCGATCAGCCCGTCGGGGCCGCGCCCGACGAACGACCATTTCGGATCGCTGGCCGCCATGGTCATGATCAGGCCGTCCAGCCCCGGCGCCTCCGCGGCGTCCAGGAACTCGTCGATCGCGGCCTCGACCCACTGGTCGCAATTGGCGATCAGCAGCGGCGCCTCGGGCGAGACCTGGTCGATCCCCGCCAGCACCGTGCACGCGGCGCCCTGGGTCAGCGCATCGAGCGCGACCACGGTGCAGCCGGGCGCCCATTCGGCCAGATGCCGGCCGAGCCCGTGGACCGACAGCAGCGCCGCCTGGACGACGAACACGAAACGGTGCGGGCGGCGCGGGCGCAGATTGGCGATCACCAGCCGGATCATCGGCACCCCGCGCACGGGGATCAGCGGCTTCGGCTCGGCATAGCCGGCCTCGGCGAAGCGGCGGCCGGCCCCCGCCATGGGAATGATGATGCTGAGCGTCAATCGGCTCTCCCCGCTCCGTCGGCGTCGCCCGCCCCGGCCGCGTCCCGGCCGCGTCCCGGCCGCGTCCCGGCCGCGTCCCGGCCGCGTCAAGGATCTCCGAGGCGGACCCGGGCCACGCCCGGGAGCCGATTTCTCCCCCATGACGCGGCCCGAAGCAAGGCGTCGGCCGGGGCTGAGCGCGCCGCCCCGGCCGGCCCGATCCTTAAGCCGCGAACAGGAAGTCGCCGGCCGAGAGCTGCGCCGCGCTCAGGCCGACGAAGGCGACGTAGCTGTACACCCCGCCCGACTCGCCCAGATAGAAATGGGAGTAGCCGGACGCCCCGCCGGCCGCCGCGACGTCGGTGCCGGTGGCCAGCAGCCCGGCCGCGGTCAGGCCGGAAAAGGCGCGCAGATCGACCTTGTCCACCCCGGTCTCGAAATCGTAGACGAAATCGCGCCCGGTGCCGGGCTCCAGCACCAGCGTGTTCACGCCATTGGCCGATTGGGGCAGGTCGAACAGGCCGAACGAGATCGAGTCGTTGCCGGCCCCCGGCCGCACCGTGTTGGTGCCGCCATAGGCCAGGATGAAGTTGGTGCCGCTGTTGCCGAAGATTTCGGTCGGGCCCATGCCCGCGCCGCCGACGATATAGGTGCCGGCGGGGTGGTCGAGATTGGCCTGCTCGTCGATGATCAGGATCTCGCCGACCGAGTAGAAATCGCGGAAGAACTGCCCGGCCGAGCGGATGGTATCGACATCGCCCGCGCCGCCGGCGGTGCCGGGCAGGTCGGGTCCCTCATAGACCAGATCGCTCGGCCCGGTCAGCGACGACCGGACGATATAGGTGTCGTTGCCGGCCCCGCCGAACAGGAAGTCGCGGACGCTGCCGTCCGGGTCCGGGCCGCCGTCGAGCGTGTCGTTGCCGTCGAAGCCGAACAGCGCGTCCTCGCCGATCGTGCCGGTCAGCGCATCGGCATTCGCCGTGCCCCGGGTGGTGGCGCCCAGGGTCAGCACCGTGTCGGCACGGAAGTCGGTGTTCTGAATGCGGGTGTCGTTCGCCTGATCGGTGTCGGCCACGGCGAAGGCGGTCTCCGCCGTCGAGTGACGCTGCTGCAGATAGGTCTGCAGCGCCGCCTGCTCGCCCAGCATGTTCGCGGGCACGACATCCGACGCGGTGAAGTTCAGCGCCGGATCGACCGGCGCCGACAGCGTGCCGTCGGTCAGCAGGTACCGGAAGTTCTCGCCCAGGGTCTTGAACGGATAACCGTCGCCGCCATTGGCCATGAAGTTGAGCGTTACCAGGGTGATCTTCGCGGGCGCGCCGGGCAGCACGACGCCGTTATCCATCACCTTGGCGACGATCCCGCCATTCTGATCGATCAGCGCGATGTCCGACACCCGCGCATTGGCCGCGGCGTTGGGATCGTAGGAGAAGCGCACGCCGCCGATCTGCGGATAGCGGCCCTGGTTGGCGCCGGCCGCGACGCCGTGCTCCAGGATCGCCTTGAGATCCTCCGGCGACAGATCGACCGCCATCAGGCCGTTGTTGAAGCGCAGCGAATTCTCGATGTCGAGCTGCGAGACGCCGCCCGCGGCCTTGCCGACCGCCGGGTTGGCCAGCGGCGGCAGCTTTTCGGCGCTGCCCCCGGCGCTCGACACCGCGCCGATCTGGGCGCGAATGCCGCCGCCGTTCTTCAGCGAGGCGACGAAGGTCGTCGCGGCGTCGGTGCCCAGCGCGCCGGTTAGCGCGCCCAGATTGGCGTCCGCGGTCAGGTTGCCGAGATTGGTCTCCTGGCTGCGCACGAACACGCGCTCGCCTTCCAGATAGACATTGGTGAACCCGGACACCGCGCCGTCCTTGGCGTTGATCACCGCCTGCACGGTATTGGTGATCTCCTGGACCTGGGCGCCCTTCGACCCTGCCGCGAAGGCCTGGGCGATATCGGTGCCGTAGGCGGTGTTCAGCACCTGCTGCGTCGAAGCGTAGGCGCCGTTGAGCGCCGGGTTGATCGATGCCGGCAGGATCACGCCGTTGTCGTCGAAATCGACCACCAGCCGGCCGAGATAGGTGTATTCGTTGTCGGTGTTGACGATCAGCACAGGATTGCCGTCGGCACCGGTGGTCTGGAGCGGATAGGTGCCGGCGAAATTGGCGGCATGGCCGGGGAATTCCGCCGCCACGTCATCGGCATCGCCCAGCCGGGTGTTGGAACCGGCCGCTAAAATGATGTCGACCCCGGTCAGCAGGCTCGCCAGCGCCTGCTCGTTGGCGATGTTCTGCAGATGGGCCATCAACAAGATCTTGTTGATGCCCGCCGCGATCATCTGGTTGATGACCGGCTGGAGCTGGCTGGCCAGCAGGGCCATGTCGTCATTGCCCGGCGTGCCCAGCACCGTGGTGCCCGAAGGCGACGAAATGGAAGCGAGCCGCTGGGTGGTGGCGCCCAGCAGGCCGATCTTCTCGCCGCCCTCGGTCACCGTGACCCAGGGCGCGATCCTGGCCTTGACCGAGGACGCCTCCATGCCGGCAAAGGCATTGCCGGCGGTGCCGCCCAGCGTGGCGTCGGCCACTCCGCGCAGCGCCGAATCGCCGGAGAAATTGAGGTTCGCGGTGACCAGCGCGTATTGCGCGCCCGGCCAGTTGCCCGACGCCCGGAACGAGTCGGCGAACACGTTGGAGCCGAGATCGAATTCGTGATTGCCGATCGCCGAGACCTCGACGCCCAGCGCATTGTGGATCGCCGTGTCGGGGCGGGCAAAGCCGGTGGAGCCGATCGCCGACAGGGCGCTGAGCGACGAATCGGTGCCGGCGGCCAGGAACGGACCCGGAATGAAATTGTCGCCGCCCGACAGGATCAGCGTGTTGGCGTAGGTATCGTCGAACCGGTCGACGAGCGCGGCCAGGATCGGCGCCGTCTGGGCGGCAAGCAGACCGGCCTCGCCGTCGGCCAAATGCAGGAGCTGAAGCGTATAGGCCATGGCTGAATCCTCGGTTATTGGCCGGAGCGGGCCGCGATGCGGCGATTGGCAGGAAACCGCCGGCCGGCGGGCGGACGCCGCGAGCCGCATCCGGCGGGCTGGCGCAGGTGCCCCATGACGGGCTTGATAACGGGTTTGACGGCGGGTTCGAGTGCGGGTGCGATGACGGGCGGACCTGCCCCGGCACAGCCCGGGCAAGGGATGCTTGCCGCTGGATAACCGCCACGGGATCAGCCGCAAACCCCGCCGCAACCTAAAAGAATAATGCTATATTTAGATGAATATGCTGTGATATTTCCATGATTGCGACGCGGCGGCAGGACGAGGGGAGCCGCGACCAGGTTGATCGTCGTTGCCCGGTGCTCCCCGGCACAAATAATGAAAGTTTTATTACAGTCGAACCTGGCTCTTCGGCTGCGATTGCTCTTGCTCTATCCCAGGTGGCCATTATGCTGGGTTTTCGGATGCAATCGGCAACAAGTTCTGGCAACCGACGATGCTGCAATCACACGATCGCATGCGCCCGGCCCGGAGTGCCGCGGCCGGGACGGCGGCGCAGCCCGGCCGCGTGGCGGACTGCCGCATCCGCGCCGTGGTGTTCGACATGGACGGCGTGCTGGTGGATGCCGCGGAGTGCCATTTCGAGGCGCTGGAGCGGGCGCTGGAGTTCTTCGGATACGCGATCGGGCGGGCCGAACACGTGGCGCGGTTCGACGGGCTGCCGACCCGGACCAAGCTGGACATTCTTTCGGCCGAGCGCGGCCTGCCGCGCGGCCTGCACGGCGTGATCGCCGGGCTGAAGCAGGCCTTCACGCTGGACCTGCTGCCGGCGGTGGCGCGGCCGGTCCCGGCCCATCGCGACGCCATCGCGCGGCTGGCGGCCGAGGGCTACCGCATCGGGCTGGCCTCCAACTCGATCCGCCGCACCGTGGATCTGGTGCTCGACCGCTGCGGCCTGCGCGAACTGATTCCGGTGGCGCTGTCCAACGAGGACGTGGCGCGGCCCAAGCCCGACCCGGAGATCTATCTCAAGGCCGCGGCGCTGCTGGGCGTGCCGCCGGAGGCCTGCCTGGTGGTGGAGGACAACCCCAACGGCATCCGCGCGGCCCGCGCGGCGGGCGCCCGGGTGCTGGAGGTCGGCTCGATCGCCGAGGTCACCCTGGCCAATCTGCGGCGCGCCCTGGCGCTGGCCGAGGCGCGGCCGGCGGCATGATCGCGCTGGTGATCGCGGGCGGCGAGACGGGTCTGCGCGGGCCGGACGGCGTGCCGCTGGGCCATCGCCGGGCCGGCGGCCGGCCGGTCCTGGAGCTGCTGGCCGCGGCGGCATCGACCCGGAGCGGCGGTCTGCTGGCGATCGGGGAGGACGACGCGCTGGCGGCGTGGGGCGACCGGCCGGCGCTGCGGCTGGCCGCGCCGACCCGCGGCACCGCCTGCACCCTGCTGCTCGCCTGCGACCGGATCGCCGGGGACGAGGCGCTGCTGGTGCTGACCCCGTTCGCGCTGCTGGGCGCCGGGGCGCTGCCGCCGGACCGGCTGGGCGCCGCGCTCGACCGGTTGGCCGCGCCGGCCGCGGGCGAACCGGATGCCGATGCCGCGGTCGCCGCAATCGCCGGGCCGCTGCCCGGCCGCGCCGGCCTGCCGTGCGACGGCGAGGGAGTCCTGGTACGGGCGGGCGCGGCGGAGGCTGCGGCGGCCGAACTCGGCCTTTACTGGTTCGCCCGCGCGGGCGACCTGTTCGCCGCGGCACGCGCCCATCTGCTGGCCGACTACCGGCGCGACGGCCCGTTCCCGCTGCGCGGCGCGCTGGATGCGCTGGTGCGGATGGGCCGCCGGGTGGCGGTCCGCAGGGTGCCGGACCGGCCGGCCGCGGCGGCGCCCCCGCAGGTGGAGCTGGCCGCCCGATGAGGACGTTTCGCCTTGCCGACATGCAGCGCGGCTGGTTCGTCGGGCCGTTCGCCCCGACCGCGCTCGACACCGCGGCCTGCGAGGTCGCGCTCAAGCGCTTTGCCGCCGGCGAGCGCGAGGCGGCGCATTACCATGCGGTCGCCACCGAACTGACGCTGGTCATCGCGGGCCGCGTCCGGATGGGTGCGGTCGAACTCGGCCCCGGCGAGGGGCTGGTCCTGGCGCCCGGCGAGGTGTCGGATTTCGAGGCGCTGACCGAGGCGGCCTGCATCGCCGTGAAGGTGCCGGGCGTGCCGGGCGACAAGTTCCCGGCGGAGATCGCGCCGGAGATCGCGCCGGAGCCGGGGGCGTGATCCGGCTGCTGCGCCATGCCGGCGGCCTCGGCATGGCGCCGCCCGCCGCCCTGCCGCCGGCCGCGCCGGAGGCGGTGGCGCGCGCCGCGGCGGCGACCCTGGTCAGCTTCCGCGCCCCGGCGGCGGGGCCGCGGCCCCGGCCGATCGTGGTCGACGCCACCTCCCGCCCGTTCGCCGCCCTGCCGCCGGAGGCGACCGGCGAGATCCATGTCCACGCGCTGGAGCAGGACAGCCCGCTGGCGCCGCTGCTGCTGTGGGATCTGGCGCATGCCGTGCCGGTCGGCGCGCGGATCGTGACCGAGGCGCCGCCGGCCGACGGCACCGGTTTTCTCCAGCGCGGCTATTTCCGGCCCCATTTCGCCCCCGAGCCCCCCCGGCCCGAAATTCCCCAGCCCGGCCCTGGCACGCTCGCGTTGCGCAAGATCTCGCCGCTGCCGGCCGAGGCGGAGCGCGGCCTGGACGCCTGGACCTTCGGCATCCCGGTCGGGCCGGAGGATGCGACGCTGCTCAACGCGGTGGTCGAACGCGTGCTGGCGCTGGACGTGGCGCACAAGGAAATCCTCCTGTGCGGCCGGCCCGGCGCCAACTTCGCCCATTCCGACCGGGTGCGCATCGTCGGCCTGGATCTGCCGCCGCCGCCGCCGCTCAACATCAGCGCCAAGAAGAACCGGCTGGCGCGCGAGGCGCGGTACGGCAATCTCTGCCTGTTCCACGACCGCGTGCTGCTGCCGCGCGATTTCGGTGCCGCGATGGCCCGCTTCGGCGACGATTTTCCCTTCCTCGCCTTCCAGTCGCTGTGGTTCGACGATCATTTCGGGCTGCTGCCCCGCCGCTATTCCGATCTCGGGCACACCGAGCTGCCGCCGGCGCGGCACCTGCTCGGCCTTGCCCGCGGCGGCGCGCCGGCCGGGATCGCCCCCGGCGTGCTGGCCGAGGCCGAGCGGAGCGGCTTCGTGCTGTCGCATCCGCGCCGCCACGTGCCCGGGCACAGCTTCGTCAACGGCAGCCTGTGCATCGCCAAGCGCGCGGTCTGGCAGGCCTGCCCGCAGGACGAAAACCTCTACTGGACCGAGTTCGAGGATGTCGAACACGGCCTGCGCGCCGCCGCGCTCGGCATCCCCAGCCGCTGCAACCCTCATGCCTTCACCGTGTCGCTGAGCGCGCGGCCGATCCAGTCGATCGCCGGTGCGGTGCGCGCGGAAGGCCGCGACGGCGTGGTGCGGACCGTGCGGCTGCCGCTCGAGCCGCTGCCGCTGCCGCGCAAGCCGCTGATCCGGCTGG
>CAZTNV010000003.1:9832-33425 GCA_964615535.1 uncultured Mycobacteriaceae bacterium
CCCGCGCCGAGGCCGAGGCGCGGCTGGAGCAGTTTGCCGCGCGCTACGTGCCGGGCGGGCTGCCGGTGCCGCGGGGGGCCGGCTGGCGCGGCCGCCACGGCGTCCGCGCCCGGCTCGACGCGGTCATCGCCGCGGTCCACGGTGCGGCGCTGCCGCGGACGGTTGCGGCGGCGCAGCGCTTCGTCGCCGATTTCGAGCGGCTGGTGCTGCTCGACCAGATCGCCTATGGCCGGCGCCACCATCTGACCGAAATCCTGCTGACCGACGCCGCGGCGGCCCGGCGCGCGCTGATCGAGGATTCCCCCGAGCTGATCAACATGGTGGCGCAGCGGCCGCGCGGGCCGCTGTTCCATGAATCGCTCACGGATTACCTGCCGCGCGGCCGGTGGCGCTGGCGCCTGGCCCCGGCGGTTGCGGCGACCCTGCTGTGGGCCGGCCGAAGCCGCTGCGCCCATCACCCGGATGGCTGGCGCGGCCTCCGCCGCGCGCTGCGCGCCGCCCTGCCCGATCCGCCGAAGCCGGCCCCGGCTGCCGGATCGGGGCCGCCGCGATGATCCTGGCCGTGCTGCCGCGCTCGCCGGAAACGCCGCCGCCGCGCCGCCTGCCGGCGATCCTGGCTGCCCGGCTCGATGGCCCGGCGCCCGCGGCGGTGCTGGTGCTGGGCTGCGGGGATCTGGCGGCGCCGCCGCAGGCGCCGGACCTGTCCGCCATCATGCTGGACGCCGCGCGGCCGGGACTCGCCGCCGCGGGCGCGCCGCTGGCCGCCCAGGCCGCGGCGATTCCGCGCGACCGCTTCGTGCTGCTCGATCTGGCCGGCGCCACGCTGCCGGACGCCCAGGGCGTGATCGCCGCGGCGGGGTGGGTCTGGTCGCGCCTGGACCAGCCCCATCGCGGCCTGCTGGTCGCCTGTCACGAGATCGATACGTTGGCCGTGGCGCGGCTGGTCGCCGCCGGCTTCCTGATCGGCCCGGCGCCGCTCACCGCCCGGCAGCGGGCGCGGGTCGCCGGCCGTCTCCGCCGGCGCGCCGCGCTGCTGCGCTGGCTGGGCCCGGTGCCGGCGCTGCTGGCGCTCGGCCGGCTGGCCGCGCGGGTCCGCCGCCGGCCGCGCTGAGCCGCCGCGATCATGGAACCGGTCGATCCGCAAGCGGTGTCGGTCGTCGTCGCCGGGTCGACGCGGCCGGGCGATCCCGGGCGGCCGGCCTTCGACCTGCGCGACGGCCTGGCCGCGCTGCGCCGCCACCTGCCGGGGGCGGAGCTGATCCTGTCGACCTGGCGCGGCGAGGCCCCCGCCGGGGAGCCCGGCCTCCTGGCGATCGAGCAGGACATGCCGCCCGCCATGATCGACGCCAACGGCGCGCCCAACAACCTGATCCGCCAGATCGCGGCGGTGCGCGCCGGGCTGGCGGCGGCGACCCGGCCCCATGTGCTCAAGCTGCGGCCCGATCTGGTGCTGCGCGGCCGCGCCCTGCTGCATCTGGCCGACACGCCGGCGGCGCGGGCCCACCCGCTGCGGCTGTTCGGCCGCCGCATCACGCTGACCAGCCTGGTGACGCGCGACCCGGTGCGCCATCCCATGCTGTTCCACCCGTCCGACATGGTCCAGTTCGGCTGCGCCCGGGACATCCGCGACTACTGGGACCATCCGCCGAGGCCCGAACCGTGGCACCGGCGCCGGGCGGGGCCGCGGCGCAACCCGGTCGGCACGGTCGCCGGCTACACCGACATGCGTCTGGTGCCGGAGCAGGCGCTGTGCCTGGCCTGGCTGCAGCGGCACGGGCTGGCGGTGGATCTCGCCCATCCCTGCGACGGCGACGCCGGCCGGCTGGACCTGTGGGAGGCCGTGCTCGCCGCCAATTTCCACGTGGTGCCGTGGCACGACTCCGATGTGGCGTTTCCCGCGCGGTTCGACGCCTTCCGCGCCGGCCACGCGGCGACCCTGCTCGACGCGCCCACCATCGCCCGGCTGGAGGCGGCGCTGGACGATCCGCATGCCCGCCGCGGCCGCGCGGTGCGCTACCATCTGAACCGCTACCCGCTGTGTCTGGCGCGGCGGGCATGGTACATCAGTACCGCCGCCATCGTGCTGTTCTCGCTCCACCCGGGGTTGGCGCGCCATGCGCGCGCGCTGTGGCGGCGCTGGACCGGCTGGCGGCAGGGCTGACCAGGTTGGGGCGGGGTGGGGGCGATGAGGGACAAGATCGAGCGCTACGCGGCCAACCAGATCGCGCAATACGAGGCGACCAGCGTCTCCGCGGAGCAGGCGCGCGCCCAGGTGGCGCCAGACTATGCCGAGGTGCGGCGGATCGCGCCCGGCTATGCCCGGTTCGTGCTCGATCAGTATTGCCTCCGCCGCGGCCGGCGGGGCGTCCCGGACGGTGCCGCTCTCGCGCCGCTGCGGGTGCTCGATTTCGGCTGCGGCACCGGCCGGATGATGGAGGCCTTCGTCGAGCTGGGGGTCGGCCAGGTCGATGGCTGCGACATCAGCCAGGCCATGCTCGGCCATGCCCGGACCGCCCCCCTGCTGGCCCGCTCGCACTTTTTCCTGAGCGACGGCAGCGATGCCGGCGGGGCGCCCGCGGGCGCCTACGACATCGCCTGCTCGTTCCTGTGTCTGCACCACATCCCGATGCGCCAGACCCGCATCGATATTCTTCGCGCCCTGTCCCGCGCGCTCGGGCCGGACGGCATGGTGTTCGTCGAGTTCAAGGTCTTCCCCGGCGCGACCCCGGCCAAGATTCCGCCCAACCATGCCCACTGGACCGAGAACATGGTGGCGACCCACACCAACAGCCGCTCCGACGTCTGGATCACGCCCGACGCGCTGGGTCTGGTCTACGAGGATTTCCGGCTGTTCTTCAGCGATGTGGCGCTGCTCGAATTCGATCTGGCGACCAACCACTACGATCCGGTGCCCGGCGCGATCTACAGCCTCGGCTTCAACGAGCTGTTCGTGGCCGGAACCCGCCGCCCCATGCTCAAGGCCGCGGTCACCGAACCGGGCGCGGCGCCGGGCGGCGGATAGCCGCCGCCCGGCGCCGGTTCAGGCGGCGACCAGCCGGTCGGCCCCGGCATCCGCCCCGGCCGGCTCCCACACCCGGCCGGGCAGCCGCCGCCAGGTTCCGGTGCCGGCCGGATCGAGCGCGAACAGCCGGACCCAGCCGTTCTCGACCAGATCGCGCACGCCCGGATGGGCCTCCAGCACCCCGTCGATCCGCTCGCGCGCCGCCTCCACGATCACCTGCAGCCGCATCGGCTCGTGGAACCAGCTCCCGTCCGGCGCCGCCACCGACTGCAATGCCAGCCCGGTGCGCAGGTCGCCGCCATTGCCCAGCACCACTCCCAGCGAGCCCAGCCGATTGTGCAGGGTCTTGTTGCCGCAGCCGAAGATGTCGTTGTCGACGGTCGAGGCGAAGTACTGAAGGTTGATCCACGATGCCACCACCATCGGCGCGATCAGGATCAGGGTCAGGATCGAATCGTCCGGGTCGGCCGTCTCGTCATACTCGTGCAGGAACGACCGCCCGCCCAGATCGAGCCCCAGCGTTCGGCCGCGCCGCGCGGCGATGAACGCCGCGTTGCGCGCCAGCGCCCATTCCGGCCGCACCTCCGACCAGTCCTCGGCGCGATGGCGCAGCAGCGGTTCCAGCCGCCCGGCCGGCCGGCCGGCCAGACCCAGCGCCGCCGCCCGCTCCGCCCGCACTGCGGTGCCTGCCGCCGCCAGCCACTGGCGCAGCCGGGCGACATCGCCGGCATGGCCGGCCGGAATGCGATCGGTGTCGAACAGCGTCACCGTATCGACCGAGGTGTCGTGGACGCCGGGCACGAACCAGGTGTCCTCCGGCACCGTCCGGCCCTGCCCGGCCAGCCCCTTGCGCACCGCCGGATCGTTCAGCAGCGCCGCGGCGACCCGGGCGTTGATCGCGCCGCCATGGCCGCCGCAGGCCCCGCAATCCAGCCCGGCCTGATGGGGGTTGTTGGCGCTCCGCCCCTCGTGGCCGCACAGCAGCACCAGCCGCCCGATGCTCTCGCGCAGGCCCATGTTCTTGAGAATTCCGGCGGCGATGTCGGTCCGTGTCTTCGGGTCGAGCCCGAGGCCGTCCCAGGTCGGGTCCAGTTCGAACGGGTCGGTGCCCTCGGTCGGGTGCCAGGTCGCCCGCCTGGCCAGGGCGTCGCCGGCCAGCCCGAGCCCGTAGACCAGACCCAGCAGCTCGACGAAGGCAAAGGACGAGGCGGGGGCCGACTGGGCATGCTTGACCGTGCATCTGGTCATGGCCGGCGCCGCCGACCGCGCCGCCCTGACCTTGGCCGAGGGCTTGAACAGCACCGGGCAGCGGGCGCTGCCGACCCCGTCGACCTGCCAGTCGAGGAACACGCCGAAGAAGCCGGCGAAGCCGCGGGTCTCGATCCCCGCATCCTGGGCCTCCAGATGCCGGCGGAACGGCTCCGACCGCACGTCGATGCAGAACACCGCCTGCACCGCCGGCCGCGGTCGGGCCGGCGGCGGCGGGTTGAGGCCGGCAATCAGCCTGCGGGCATAGCCCTCCTCCAGCGCCTCCTGCAGCGCGAAGCGGACCGCCTCGTCCTCCACCACCCGGGCCGATTCGGCGGCTGCCGGCGCCGAGTCGGTTTGGCCGCCGGGCAGCAGGGCGGGGATGGCGGCATCGGCGGCGATGCGGATCGCCAGCAGATCGGCGAGCGGCCCGGCATCGTCGCCGGCCTCCCACGGCCCGCGCCGGACATAGCAGGCGAAGCCGAAAATGCCGCCCAGCAGCCGGTAGAGATAGGCCTCGCGCTCGCCGGCCGGAACCGCCAGCCGGTCGAGCAGCAGGGTGATCGCCGCCTCCGGTTCGGCCGGCAGCCCGGCCACCCAGCGGCGCCAGCCGCGCAGGCCGGCGATTTCCAGCGAGCGGTCGACCCGGGCCGCCTCGCGCCACGACGCGTAGCGGACGGTGCCGTCGACATCGAACGCCCAGTGCGCGCCGGCGCCGGCGAGCTCGACCGCACACCATCGGGTGATGCTGCGCAGCAGCGAGTCGTTCCAGCTCGTGCCGTGGCGCCGGTCATGGCGCTCGGCATAGGTCAGCACCGGGGCGGCCGGCCGGGTCGGGTCGGGCCGGTGCCCGGCCAGCACCGCTTCCAGCTCGGCCGGGTTCCGGTCCAGGCGGTGCGCCGCCCGCGCCAGATCGGTGGCGTCGAAGGCGCCCTCGCTCCACCGCCGCCGGTACCAGGCGAGCTCGGGCAGCACCCGCGCGCCCAGCCCGTCGGCCACCTCGCGCGCCGCCTCGGCAAAGGGCCGGGCGGCGAAACCCATGAACGGATTGACCGCGACGTAGTTGGTCAGGTCCCACAGCGGCGGGATTCGCCGGCAGGCGCGGCCGATCAGCTCCCGCACCGGGGTCGCGGCGTGGCGGTCCGGAAGGTCCGGTGTCATGATGGCGTCAGGCATGGGTTGCTCTCCTCGCGGGAATGGCAGGGGTGGCGGAGCTGGCGGGCGTGCCGGGCCAGAGGCGGGCGACCAGCCGGTCGGCCAGGGCGCCGAAATAGAAGCCGTTCAGGGCATGGACATGCAGGGCACGGCCGGCGGCGCTGCGTCCGAGCACCGGGAGCAGGCCGTGGATCATGGTCAGCAGCGCCAGCACGATCACCGGCAGGATCGCCGCGGCCCAGACCATCCAGCCCGAGGCGGGCGCCAGCGGCTGGCCGATCACCGGCGCGAGGAACGCCTTGGCGCCGGCATAGAGCGCATAGGCGGCGATCGCGACGCCGACCGTCGCCGCGGCCGACCACAGCAGGCGCTCAACCGCCGGGGCGCGGCTGCGGAACAGCGCGACCCAGATCTGGCCGATCGCCAGGGCGACGATCGCCGACAAGGCCAGCTCGCCGGGCGACACCGTCGGGTCGAAGCCGGTGACCTGCGAGGCCAGCCACAGCGCCGGCACCGCCAGCCCGGTGCCGACGACCGCCAGGGCCAGGGTTCCGGCCGGTCCGACCGATCTGGCCGAGGGCAGCGGCGGCGGCAAATCGCCCGAGCGCAGGAAGCCGAAGGCCTTGTAGAAACCGTGGCCCAGGATGTGCAAAGCCGCCGCGGGGAAGGCCGCGAGGCCGCACTGGATCATCATGAAGCCCATTTGGCTGACCGTCGACCAGGCCAGGATGCGCTTGATCTTGACTTGCGCCCACATCGCCAGCAGGCCGATCGCGACGGTGATGGTGCCGATCACCGAGAGCAGCAGCAGCGCCTCCGGCACCGCGATCAGCAGCGGCGCGAAGCGCAGCAGCAGCGCGCCGCCGGCATTGATGATTCCGGCATGCATCAGGGCCGACACCGGGGTCGGCGATTCCATGGTCTCGGGCAGCCAGCTATGGAACGGGAACTGGGCCGATTTGGTCAGCGCCGCGATCACGATCAGGAGCGCGACGGCGACCAGAGCGCCGCGCGGCCCGGTCTGTGCGGCGGCCAGGAAGACGTGCAGGTCGAGGGTGTTCCAATGGTGCCAGATCAGGCCGATCGCCGCGAGCAGGGCGACATCGCCCAGCCGGCTGATCAGGAACTTCTTGCGGGCGGGGGGCAGCGCCTCGGGCCGGTCGGGGTAATGGGTCAGCAGCCTGTGCAGGCCCATGCTGGTCAGCGACCACGCCGCGAACAGCAGCAGCAGATTGGTCGACAGCATCAGCAGATAGGCCATGGCGACGCTGAAGGCCAGCCACCACAGGAACCGCCGCTGTCCCGGCTCGCCGTCGAGATAGCGGATCGAAAAACGCAGGGTGACCGCGCCCACCGTGGCGACCAGCAGGGTCAGCGCGGCGCTCAGCCGGTCGATGGTCATGCCGGGCAGATGGAACGGCTCCGGCTGGACCGTCTGCCAGACCAGCGCCGTCGCGGACAGCGCGGCCAGGGCGATGACGGTTGCGAGCAGCAGCCGCTGCTCGATAGGGTGACAGGCAGGTTTCACAGCGCCTCCTTTCGTCGGCCCGACCTTCGCCATGGCCGCGGTGCGCCGCCGCACCGCGGCCTCGAAAGGCGACAGTCTTAACACGACATGTTTTGCATGATAATTAATACACGACATTTTATTCGCATATTTCATATCGTCAAAAATGCCGGGGGTCAAGCGCCCGGAGTCAAATGCCGGGAGTCGAGGCATGACGTGGACGTTCCTGACCAATCACAGCCACGTGCTGATCTGCATCGCGCGCGAGCCGGAAATCCTGCTGCGCGACGTGGCGGCCAAGGTCGGCATCACCGAGCGCGCCGTGCAGCGGATCGTGGCGGATCTGGAGGAGTCGGGCTATCTGACCCGCGAGCGGTCGGGCCGCCGCAACCGCTACGAGGTCAATTGCGCCCTGCCGCTGCGCCACCCGATCGAGGCGCACCGCACCATCGGCGTGCTGCTGGATCTGATCGACCCGCCCGAGGGGAAGGCCGGCGGTCCCTGAGCCGCCCGGCCTCCGAGTCGCCGGCGGAGGTCAGGCCGGCAGGGCCGGCACGTCGCCCAGCCAAATACCTTGAACCGCACCGCCCGCACGGCCCGCCGCATTGTGCAGGCGGCGATCCGCGGTGATCAGCGGAAGTCTCTGACCGAAGCATCCACCACTGCGGCGTTCACCGGGAGTCTTCTGCCGGATGCTCTCGGTCGCGATCGGCCCGGATGAGCAAGGCGGCATCGGTGTGCGGCCGTTGCCCGGTCGCCTGCTGGAGCCGATGGGCAATGCTCCAGAAATCGGTGCCGGACGGCCGCAACGCCTCTTCGAGAATCGCCCGATGCTCGGCCTCGACCGATCGCCGATGCAATTCAGCGCGTTCCTGCAGCCTTAGCACGAGGTCTTCATCCAGATTGCGAACCAGCAATTGAGCCATGGGCACGGTAACCTTTCGACCTGACGAGCGAGTCTATCATGAAATCATGATGCAGGGCGGGGCAAGGCGGCGCATCCCTCCGAGCCGAACCGCAATCCTGCAAGGAGGCATGCTGCCCATCCGTCCCAAACCCTGTGGCCCAAACCCTGTGGCCAGGGCTCGCCTTGGCCCCCGGCGCGCGGCCGGTGCGGCACGCTCACCGGTCCGTGATTTGAAGCGGTGCCCCATCCCTGCGATCCTCGCGGGGCATGGCGGACCATGCGGTCATCGACGGAGGACGGAGATGCTGCGGGCTTTCCTGGCCATACTCCTGCTGTTCGGCGTCGCGGCGCCCGTGCCGGCCGAGACGGGCCAAGCCGAGACGGGCCAAGCCGAGACGGGACAGGCCGAAATGGGGCGGATCACCCGCCAGAGCGCCTTCCCGGTCGGGGAGACCCTGGATCGGCTGCAGGCCGCGTTGGAACCGGCGGGCATCACCGTGGTGGCGCGAATCGATCACGCCGCGGCGGCCCGGCGCGCCGGGCTGGAGCTGCCGCCCACGGAACTGCTGATCTTCGGCAATCCGGCGCTGGGCACGCCCCTGATGCAGAGCGCCCGCACGGCGGGGCTCGACCTGCCGTTGAAGGTGCTGGCCTGGGAAGACGCCGAGGGGACGGTGTGGGTGACCTACGCCGATCCGGCCGCTCTGGCCCAGCGGCACGGCATCACCGACCGCGCCGAGATCATCGGCCGGATGACCGCCGCCCTGGACCGCTTCACCGCGACCGCCACCGGCGCCGAACCGGGCCGGGGCAACTGAGCGGTTCCGCCCGGCCGGGCGGCCCTTCGCCCCCGCGGCATGCCAGCGCGGTGCCGGGTGCCGCGCGGGAGCCTTGACCAGTTCCGGTGACGCCGTGGCAAACCGGCACGCGGGGCAGGCCGATCGAGCCGGCCGGATCTGTGCGTCCGGTGCAGATTCACGGGAACTGGAACCGGAACTGGCCAAGCGTTGAGTTGGATGACGGGACGGGATCACCGAGCGTGACCCCCGATGGCCGGTGCGGACGGGCCGGACTGCGGAGGATGGCGGGCTGCGACGCCGGGCTCGCGGCCGGCCGGACGCACCGTGGTCAGCAGGCCCTCAGTTGCGCTTGAAGGCCCAGTAATGGGCGCCCTCCTCCTTGATGTACGGGCCGTCCATGATGCTGTCGATCAGGGTGACCAGCCCCTCGTCTTCCAGCTTGCGGCATTCGGTGCCGAAATCGCTCTCTTCATAGTAGCTCTTGCGCGTGGTCACCGCGACGATGCCGCCCCGCCTGGTCATCGGCACCAGTTCGCGCATGGCCGAGGGCGGTACATGGCCGAGGGTGAAGACGCCGCAGCACAGGATCGCCGCAAACTGTTCGTCCTCGTAGAGGTCGATCGGCCGGCACAGATCGACCCCGCCGCGCACGGCCCGATAGGCGCCGGTCTGCGCCGCCGCATCGGCCATCTCGTTGCTGAGGTCGAACCCCTCGACATTGGAATAGCCGCGCTCCTTGAGCGCCACCCCGACCAGACCGGTCCCGCATCCGGCATCCAGGATGGGCAGGGCGGGGTCGAGGACATCGACCTCGATGCTGTCGTGCCTGTGCAGGTTGGGCAGGAAGTCGGCCAGGAATACAGGCGCAATATATCCTTGATTCTTCACGTCATGGTCGTAGTCTGATGACCAATCCCGATAGTATTCTTTCAACCGCTCGGCACTTCCGTCCAATGCGTGTGCGGCCTTTATCGCATCCCAGCTGCTGGTTACGCCGTTCGTGATGTCAGTCATGTCCTGATATCCTTTCTTTCGTACAGCGGCATGGAGGTGAGACTGCCGGCTCGGCTGAGCAGACAGGCCGAACATAACTGTTCGGCTGAGGTCTTGGCAATGCCAAGTTGGTGTGGTGCAGAGTTGCACCGGTGTTACGGTATGCCGCAACGGGGATGAACTGGTTTCACGAGTCCAGCCGACATCTTTGGATGGAAGCCTGAGAGACGGTCTGTTGCCTGGATCGGCACTCGATCCCGGATGGGCAATCCTTGATGGGTCCGGAGTCCCGGGGCGCCGGGTCCGGGGCCGCCCGCCCGGCGCCGCCGCGATCGGTTGTGGCCGCGGTCGGGACGCCGCGGGCGGTCAGGGCTTCGTCACCGGCGCGAAATCGAACGCCAGTTGAGGGTCCTCGGGCACGCTGCGCGGGTCGAGCAGGGTCGCCGTCGGCGTCGTCTGGGGTACCGGCACGAACGTGCCCTGCAGTTCATTGGGCAGCGACACCCGCTGGAACATGCGGTAGACGGCAAAGCCGGCCAGCAGCATGGCGACCGCGGTGAAGTAGACGAACAGGCCCTCGCTGCCCAGCCGGGCCATCGCCGCCGCCGCCGCGACCGGTCCGACCGCCGCCCCGGCCCCGAAGCACAGCAGCAGGCCGCCCGCGGTCGGGATCAGCTCCTCCGGCGTGATGTAGTCGTTGGCATGGGCCAGGCTGATCGGATAGAGCGTGTAGGCGATGCCGCTGTGCAGGGCGATCAGGCCGAGCAGCCATCCGGTCGAGCCGGTGCCCAGCCAGACCAGCGCGGCGCTGACCGCACCGCTGGCCAGGGTCAGGCCCAGGATCACCCGCCGCCGGTCGAACCGGTCCGACAGCCGGCCCATCGGAAATTGCAGAATCAGGCCGCTGAACACCGCGACCATCATGAATTCGGCCACCCAGTTCGGGTCGGGACGGATGGTCCGCGCATAGACCGGGCCCAGGGCGCTGAACGCGCCGGTGATCAGGCCGGCGGTCAGGCAGCCGGCGACCCCCAGCGGCGACACCGCGACCAGCCGGCTCAGCGAGAACCGGCGCGGCTCGAGCTGCGGCGGGGTCTCGACCCGTGCAAGGGTCAGCGGCACCAGCGCCAGGCACACCAGAATGGCGACCAGCGAAAAAAGCTGAGGTCCGGCCGGGCTGGCGACCGTCAGCAGGAACTGGCCGAAGCCATAGGCCAGGAAGTTGATCGCCATGTAGGCCGACATGACCCGGCCGCGGACGGCATTGGCCGATTTGGCGTTCAGCCAGCTCTCGATGATGGTGTACAGCGCCGCGATGCAGAATCCGGTCAGCATGCGCAGCATCGCCCACAGCACGCCCCACAGCGCCCCGTCCACGAACAGCGGATGAATCAGCGCCGATACCGCCACCAGCGCGGCGAAGGCAGCAAACGACCGGATATGGCCGACCCGGTTGATGACCGACGGGCAGGCCAGCGTGCCGGCGATCCAGCCGAGCGAATAGCAGGCCAGGATGGCGCCGATCGCCTCGACGGCGATGCCCTCGCGGTCGAGCCGGACCGACAGCAGCGTGCCGAACAGGCCGTTGCCGGCGATCATGATCGCCGCGCTGACCAGCAGCGGAAGGACGGCAAGGAGGATGGCGCGGAAATCGGTCACGGCGGGGCCCGCGGCGCTCGGATGGAGAACAGGGCGGATGTCCGGCCGGCCGGACGGCGGCGTTCCGGGCCGCGGCCGCCGGACCCCGCTCGGGGTCCGGCGGTGGCGAACCGAATGTTACGAACCGGACTCGTCGATCTCGCCGGTCGCCCAGTAATTGACCCGGGCCGGATGCTCGGCGATATAGGCGGCTACCGCCTCTTCATAGGAGGTCTCGGTCGCCTGGAGCATCAGCGCCTCCAGCTCGTCCAGCGGCAGGCTCATCCGCGCCAGGAACGCCGTGGCCTCCGGATAGTCCTGATCGAAGCCCTGCCGCGCCATCACATGGACGCGCTCCTGACCGCCCAGCGACCCTTGCGGATCGTCAAGATAGCGGATGTCGTGGCGGGAGAACATCCAGTGCGGGCTCCAGGCGGTGACGACGATCCACTGCTCGCGCCGGATGGCGCGGTCCAGCGCCGCGGTCATCGCCGCGCCGCTGGCGGAGACCAGATCGTAGCCGTCCAGGCCATAGGCCTCGATCGCCCGTTCCGAGGCCTGCATCAGGCCGGCGCCCGGGTCGATCCCCTGGATCTGGCCGCTCAGCCTTTCGCGGACCTCCGGGTTGGTCAGGTCCGCGATCGAGCCGAGCTGGTCCTCGGGGACATAGGCCGGCACCGCCCAGCCCAGCCGGGCACCGGTGTAGAGGATGCCGAGCGGCACGATCCGGTCGCCGACCCGCTCCATATAGGCGGCATGGGTCAGCGGCAGCCAGGACATCAGCATGGCGTCGAGATCGCCGTCGGCCAGCCCCTGATATTGCAGCCCGATATCGGCCAGCACCAGCTCGACATCGTAGTTCATGCGGTCTTCCAGGACCCGCTCGGCCAGCTTGGTCAGGGCCTCGGCGTCCGACCACGCGGTCCAGCCGATGCGGATGCGGTTGTCCTGGGCTTCCGCCGGCGCGGGGGCCAGGGTCGCGGCCATCGCCGCGCCGATCAGGGCGGCCCCGATCAGGGCGCCGATGACGGTCTTCGGTCTAGGTGGCATTGCTGTCTTCCCTTGGTTGCGGTCGCGGTCCGGGTGCTGCGGGCGCGCCGGGATGCAGCGGCGCGGCGCGCCGGTTATGAGGTCAGCGCGTCGGCGCCAGCCCGTCCTGGCCCGGCCGCATCTCCGCGGCCGGTGCGGCCGAACAGGGCGCGCAGCCGCGCCAGGACCGGAACGCGCGGGCCGCGGCCGAAACTCTGGGTGATCCGGTCGAGCAGGATGGCCAGGATCACCACGCCCAGCCCGCCTTCGAAGCCCAGCCCGACATCCAGCCGCTGAATGCCGCGCAGCACCTCGTTGCCCAGCCCGCCGGCCCCGATCATCGAGGCGATCACCACCATCGACAGCGCCAGCATGATGGTCTGGTTGACGCCGGCCATGATCGATGGCAGGGCGTTGGGGATCTGCACCTTGAACAGGAGCTGCCGGGCGGTGCAGCCGAAGGCGAGACCGGCTTCGACCATCTCGCGCGGCACCTGCCGGATGCCCAGGCTGGTCAGCCGCACCGCCGGCGGCATCGAGAAGATGATGGTCGCGATCGCGCCCGGCACCTTGCCGAGGCCGAAGAACATCGCCGCCGGGATCAGATAGACGAAGGCCGGCATGGTCTGCATGAAGTCCAGCACCGGGCGGATCACCGCCTGCGCCCCGTCGCTCTTGGCCGACAGGATGCCGAGCGGAATGCCCAGCAGCAGGCTGATCAGGGTCGCGGTCAGCACCAGCGCCAGGGTGGATACGGTCTGCGGCCACAGCCCCATGCCGAAGATCAGGCCGAGCGACAATCCGGTGAACAGCGCGAAGCCGAGGCCGACCCGCCACAGCGCCAGCAGCACGATCAGCCCGGCCAGCACCGCGCCGGGCGGAAAGGTCAGCAGGGCGTCGGACAGGGCGGCCAGCGCGCCGACGAAGCCGTCGATGCCGTCCAGAATCCCCTGTGCATTGTCCAGCAGGAAGAACACGACGGCTTCGGCCCATTGGCCGACCGGAATGTCGAAATCCATGGTTCAGCGGGTCCTGTCGAGGGTTTCCAGGAGGGCCGTCTTCGACACGGCGCCGATATAGAAGCCGGCCGGGTCGACCACCGGCAGCGGAAAGGGGCTGGAGGCGACCCGCCCCAGCAGGGCTTCGACCGGCAGGTCGCTGGGCAGCGGCTCGACCTCCGGCAGCAGGGCGTCGGGCAGCCCGGCATCGCCATTGGAGCGGTCGAGCACGCTCTTCAGGCTGTCGATCGACACCACGCCCTGAAAGCGCCGCTTGGCATCCTGGACATAGGCGAATTCGCGGTCGAACTGCCGCAGGCGGTGGATGGTCGCGCGCACCCCCTCGCCGGGATGGCGCACCACCGTGACCTGCGCGTGCCGCGCGACATCGGCGGCGGTCAGCACCTTGGAGACGTCGAACCCCTTGAAGAACGACCGCACATAGGCGTCGGCCGGCTGTTTCAGGATTTCGTCGGGCCGCCCGACCTGGACGATCCGGCCGCTCTCCATGATCGCGATCCGGTCGCCGATCCGGAACGCCTCGTCCAGATCATGCGAGATGAACACGATGGTCCGCTGCCGGCTTTCCTGCAGGCGCAGCAGCTCGTCCTGCATTTCGGCGCGGATCAGCGGGTCGAGGGCGGAAAACGCCTCGTCCATCAGCAGGATGCTCGGCTCGTTGGCCAGGGCGCGGGCCAGCCCGACGCGCTGCTGCATGCCGCCCGACAGCGATGCCGGCCGGCTTTCGGCATAGGGCCCCAGCCCGACCGCCTCCAGCGCCGCCTGCGCCCGCTCCCGCCGGGTCCGGCGGTCCACCCCCGCCACGTCCAGTCCGAACGCGGCGTTCTCCCACACCGTCAGATGGGGCAGCAGGGCAAAGGACTGGAACACCATGCTCATCTCCCGCCGGCGCAGCTCGATCAGGTCGCGGCGGTTGAATTTGGTGATGTCGCGGCCGTCGATCTCGATCGCGCCGCCGGTCGGCTCGATCAGGCGGTTGAACAGGCGGACCAGGGTGGACTTGCCGGACCCGGACAGCCCCATGATGACGAAGATCTCGCCGGCTTTGATGTCGAAGGTGGCGTCGTCGACCCCGACCCCGAGGCCGGTTTCGGCGAAAATCTGGGCCTTGGTGCGCCCCTGCCGCAACAGGTCCAGGGCACGCTCCGGCCGGTTGCCGAAGACCTTGAAGAGATGTCTGACCGCGATCCTGGTTGCCATGTCGAAGACCCTGTCCTCGATGGTGCGCCGGTCCCGATCCCGCAGCGCCGGGGGCGCGGGGATGAGCGGAGCGGATTGAGGGTTCGCCGCGGCACCCTGCGGCAGCGCCGAATGCAGGGAGTCGAACGCAGGGGGATCGCACGCAGCGGGGCCGAACCCGGGCGGCATGAAGGCAGGCAGGATCGCGCAATGCTGACCTATGCCCCTGCCCCGTCTGGGGGTCATCGTCCCAACGGACGCAGGCAAAAGGCTAACCCACCGAAATGAGACCGAACGCCCGTGAGGCGCCCAATCCTCTCAGAATCCTATCCTAATCAGATTGATCGCGACCAAAGTATATGCCCGGAATTCCCCGGAATCCAGAGGAAACTTCGAAGATTGGTATTAAATTTTCAGGTCTTGCGCTCTTCTATACAAGATCATGACGGCCATGTAATCGCGCCGGCCTCGCTGGTGGCAAGATATACTGGACAAAAAAAGCGGAAGACTAGGACCGGGCCGGGCATTTGACCCGGCCCCGGACAAGGCGGCCGCCGGACCCCACGGGCGCCACTGGGGACGGCGCCGGCCCGCAAGGCGGCCAGGGCGAATCCCGGCCCGTCCTCACCCGATTCCGGTGTCGCGATAAAGCTCGTCGAAGGAGAGGGTGACGCCGATCGCCGGCAGGTCGATCGCGCCTTCGGTCGGGAAGCGTTCGTCCCAGGAGAACGGGCCGGTGCGGGAATGGATCTCGACCAGCCGCGCCGTTTGGGACACCACCAGGTAATGCTGCAGGCCGGCAATCTGCCGATAGGCGCGCCATTTTCGCCCGGTATCGTCCTCCTCCGAGGACGGCGACAGGATCACGACGATCACGACCGGCCGGTCGGCGACCGGGGAGTCCAGATCGGCCGGGCCGCACTCCACGACGACATCCGGGATCGCCGAAATCGCATCGGTCCGCACCTGAAGGCCGTCGACATAGGCACGGCAGCCGCGATCCCCGAGCCCGCTCTCGATCGCGCGATAGACATTGCCCTTGATGATGGTGTGCCGCCGCGAGGCCGGCGCCATCATCCTTGGCCGGCCGCCGACGAACTCCCAGCGCTCGGGCCGCCGGGCATGCCAGGCATCGAACGCCTCCACGGTCCGCGGCAGGCTCTCGGCAAGGGCGGAATCGGCCATGGCTCCCCCGGTCCGGCGGTTGCCCTTCGCATATGGCCCTGCCGCCGCCCCCGCGCCAACTCAACGCCGGCGACCGCGACCCGCAGGGCGCGATCATGCCGAACCGGCGCCGCTGTCCACCATCGCGTATGCCGGGGATCAGGCTGCGAATCTCGGCGATTTGGGGCAAGAGCGCGTTTTGGCGCTTCGGACACCCTGTCGGCGCCGGGAGGAGGCGGCGGTCACGGGCCGGGCTGCCTTTGGCGGGGTCCCTGGAAAAGGCTCCGCTGGTTGTTCCCATGGGTCCGTCCGTAGTCGCCGATGTGGCGGCCGACCCATTCCGCCTGTTCCGGGTCGATCCGGGCGACCACCAGATGGGGCAGAGCATAGACCTCCCGGCACAGGCGCCAGATGTCCTCGCGCTCCCGGCGCAGAAGCTCGGCGAATGCCCGGCGGTGGGGCTCGTCGGGAAACGACAGGATCATGAGCGGCATTGCCTCACAAGGGCGACCGCGCTTTGGCAATCAATGACGCCGTGGCCAAGACACCGGTTCGGCTGATTGAGCGGTCGGGCGCTGTCGCGAATGATATCCGCTATCTGTTTTGAAGATAAGCCCTTGTCGATCGACAGCAAGAGTGCGGCCAGCCCTGCAACTTGCGGTGCGGCGCCACTGGTGCCCCACCAGGACATGGCTTGATAGCCGTTACCGAAGATCACCTCGCCATAAGTCGGGGCACAGCAATCGGGCTTGGGGTGCTTCTGCGCCCACTGGCCAGGGCCGCGGCTCGACAATACGTGCGGATGTGCGGGATCTCGATTGGAGTCGTTCCAGTCCACTGCCCCGACCGAAATGACGTCGTCCAACGAGTTTTCCGCCCAGATCGTGGACGGTCCGCATTCGGACGCTGCATGATCGCATCCCAAATCGGGGCAATCCGGATGGCGGCCATGGTTGTTGCCGGCAGCGAACACCACGACGGCACCAAGTGCCACTGACATTCTGATTGCCTGGGGCAGCGGAAGATCATCCGGCGGATCATCGTACTCCGGCGGCGTGCAACGCGTGAAACCATAACTGTTGTTGATCACCAGCCGGCCGGCGATTCTTTTTTCATCCAAGGCCCGGTTCAGGTCTGAATAGACAAGCACAAGATCGGCGTCGTTCAGGGTGGATCGTGCGGACAGCACTGTCGCTTTCGGCGCGACGCCATCGTACCGTCCGCCATCCGCACGGCTGCCGGCGGCAATGGCAGCACACATCGAGCCATGGCCCTCCTCATCGTGCCACAGCGCCCCGCGGTATTCCACTGAGGGCAGGTCCAGAGTCGAGCGACGGCTCGGACCGATTTCGGCCAGTCGGTGATCCACGCCGGTATCGATGATCGCTATCGTGACGCCCGCTCCTTTGGTCGTGTTCCACGCCTCGGGCGCACCGATCTGTTTCAGTACGTCGGCGATACTGCGGGGGTCTTCGGCATCTCTGCCTGCATCATGCTCCGGCTCGAACGGTTGACGCTGGTGATTGGGATAGAATACCGCGCCTTCAACCTTCAGCAGTTCGACATCCTCGGGTTCAAGATCGACAACCATCACGGCTCGATCGTGGTATGCCGCGACGGGCTTTGCCGATCCGGCGGTTGGCATCAGGAGATCCGGTTGCGGCAGCCGCAGCAGCGAACGGACGGCCGCCGGAGTCCTCGGCCGCAGACGGATACGGGCGCCCGACAGTCGCCTCATGAACATCGGGTCGCGTCCAGCGGACGATTTGTAATATTGATTGTGCCTATCGTGGCCGGCTTTCCACGCCTCGGGGTGGTCGCGGTGCAGAGTTTCCGCGAAATGGGTACGGACTAGGGGGTGGGCGTCGAGCGCCTCCGGGTCGTGGTGGCCGGCCGGGGCGAGCAGGGCGAGGCGGCGGAGGCGGGCGATCAGGCGCAGCCAGTCGACCTCGGACAGCGCGGCCAGATGTCCGGTCAGGCCGGGAATCGGCGGCGGCGCGCGGAGCGCGGCGATCGGGCCGGAACCCGCCGGCCGGTCGAACAGGCCGAGCAGGCGCAGCAGCTCGATCTCCGGCCCCTCGCCGAACCGCGCCGCGAACGCCGCCAGCACCCGGCGGGGATGCCTCCCCTGCGCCACCGGCACCTCGGGCAGGTCGGGCAGATCCAGCGCGGCCGAGGCCGGGTGGCCCGGCACGGCTTGAAGCCATGCCGCGACCAGCGACACCGCCAGGGCATGATTGCCGAACGCGGCGCTGAGCCGTTCCAGCTCGGCATCGCCGCCGCGCACGCCGCGCACCCGCAGCAGCGCCCGCCCGGCCGCCGCCGAGATCTGCTCCAGGTTGCGCGACTCGGCGGTGCCGGGATGGTCCGTCAGATCGGCCACCGGTTCGCGCGTGGTGATCACCAGCAAGCCGGGATTGTCCCTCGCCAGCCCGGTCACCAGCATCTGCAAGGCCGGATCCTTGATCCGGCCGGGATCGCCCGCGCCGCCCCATTGCAGCGGCTCCATGCCGTCCAGCACCAGCAGGGTCCGCTCCGCCCGCACCAGCTCCGCCAGCCGCTCCCCCTTGGTCCAGGGCGACCGCGCCGGGTCGCCGGTATCCCCGAACCAGGCCAGCGCCGCGTTGATGAACTCCTCGGCCGAGGTCACCCGGTCGCCGGTCCCCTGGCTGTAGAACGACCAGCCATACACCCGTCGCGCCCCGCGCCAGTTCTCCGCCGCCAGCCCCTCCAGCCATTTGTTGACCAGCGTCGACTTCCCCACCCCGCCCCACGCCACCAGCGCCACCGCGTTCAGCTTCCGCTCGTCCCAGGCCCGGTCGAGCAACGCCAGCTCCTCCTGCCGTCCGAACAACTCCTCCCCGGTTTGGGGCAACCGGGCAATGTCGATCCGGGCCGGCGGATCGGCTGAAGGGGTGGGCTCTTGCCTTGCCGAATGAGCCAGCGCCGCCATCGTTTCAAATGCGGTTGCCTTTGGCTCCGGAACGGCAGATTTCGGCAGGGTTTCGACCTTTTCGGCAATCCACTCGACGAACTGCGCCAAAGCTCTGGTTCGCTGAACCTCGCCGCGCAGCTCGGCAATCGATTTGCCGTCGCGCGGGTACATCTGCCGCCCGTCCCGCCGCGACTTCAGCCATGGCACCACCGTCCACGCACAGGGACGCACCAGAAGCAACCCCAGCACCATCCCTTCCGCTTCGGCCTTCGTCAGGAAAGCCGGGATTTCCTCCTTCATGCAGAACTCTGAGGCGAGGAAGTTTTCCGTGATCACGCAGATCGCGATCTTGGCGCGGGTCAGCTTGTCCTTGATGTCGTCATACCATTTCTGTCCGGTTTCGATGTCGCGGTCATCCCACAGCTCGACCTTGCCAAGATTCTCAAGCACGGCCAGATGCGTGCCGAGCCGGTCCTTCCAGTCCTCGTCCTTGTGGCTGTAACTGATGAAGATCAGCGGCAAGGTGGAATCGCACATCAGGCCGGCGCTCAGGTTCCCCCAGATAGCGGAACGCTACCACCCAGGCAGCACCAGACCAAGTATGACAACCGAAAAAGGAGCAGCTCACCCCCTCCCCGTTCCGCTCAGCGCCGGGCCAGCGCCCGGTTTCCCGCGCGGAGGGCCGACCGGGCGCCCAGGGTGGCGCCGGCGGTCAGGGCCAGGCCCAGCGCGATCGCCCCGGCGCGCACCGCATCGCCGCGGAGAGAGCGGCCGTGGCGGCGGGACTCCGCATCGAAATCGCCATGCGCCGCGTGCCGGCCCGCCACCGGCTCGAACAGATTGTCCCGGCGGTCCGGCGGCAGCTTCCACCCGGTCATCTGGCCCTCGAACGCCCGGCCGGCCAGTTGCCGGTCCATGACCGCGGGCAGCGCCATCGCGCCCAGCATGACCATGGCATTGGTGGTGCCGACCCACAGCTCGGGCGGCGCATGATCGGCGGCGTGGAGGATCGCCTCGGCGGCGAATTCCGGCTGGAACACCGGCGCCACCGGCCGCGGATGGACGTCGTAATGGGTGCGGGCCCAGCCGAATTGCGGCGTGTTGACCGCCGGCAACTGGACCATGGTCACCCGGACATTGCTTCGGTCGTGGATCAGCTCGGTGCGCAGGCTGTCGGTGAAGCCGCGGACCGCCGCCTTGGCGGCGCAATAGGCCGATTGCAGCGGGATGCCGCGATAGGCCAGCCCGGAGCCGACCTGCACGATGGTGCCGCGGTCGCGCGGCTGCATGCGGCGGAGCGCCGACAGCGTGCCGTGCACCATGCCGTGATAGGTCACGCCGGTGACCCGGTGGACCTCCTCCACGGTCAGCTCGCGCACCGGCGAGAACACCGTGACCATGGCGTTGTTGATCCAGACGTCGATCGGGCCAAAGGCGTCCTCGATGCGCATGGCGGCACGCTCCACCCGATCGGCGTCGGCGACATCGACCGGCACGGCCAGCCCGCGCCCGCCGGTGCTCTCGACCTCCCGGCGGGTCTCCTCCAGCGCCTCCGGCTCGCGGGCCAGCAGGCCGATCCGGGCGCCGCGGCGGGCGAAGGCATGTGCGGTGCAACGGCCGACCCCGGCCGAGGCCCCGGTGATCACGACGGTCGGAGCATCGGTCATGACGAGTCCTTCCCTGAAAGGTCGCGCCCTGAAAGGTCGCGGAAGCAGGCGGCGGAGGGCTCGGCGCCGCTGTGCAGCATCGCCCGCACCCCCGCCGCGGTGTCGGCGGGGAAATCCGCCTCGTCCAGGATCGAGGCGCGGGACGACGGCCGGCCGCCTTTCACCGCCTCGAAATCGCTCCACATGGTGCGATAGCGATCCAGCCGCTCGCCGTCGCGGCAGGCGCGGTCGGCATAGCTGCCGCGCACCGCGGCGGCGCCGCCGCGCTCGTAGAGATCGAGCGCCAGCGCGCTGTGGATCAGGCCGAGATGGGTGAAGGCCTGGGGGAAATTGCCGAGGAACCGGCCGTCCCCGGCCATCTCCTCGGAATAGAGCCCGACATCGTTGGCCCGGCCCAGCATGTCCTCGAACACCGCGCGGGCCTCGTCGCCGCGGTCCAGCGCCAGCAGCGCATCGACCAGCCAGAAGCTGCACACCAGGAACGCCCCCTCCCCGCCGGGCAGCCCGTCATCGTTGCGATAGCGCCAGACCAGCGGGCCGTCGCCCAGCCGCTCGCGGACGCGGTCGACGGTGCGCGCCACGATCTCGTCGCCGACCGGCAGGTCGAGCATCGGCGCCAGCAGCAGGGCGGCGTCGACCGCCGGATCGCCGAACACCTGGGTCAGCCAGCCGCCCGCCGGGTCCACCGCGTTGTCCCTGAGGTCGGCCAGGATGGCGTCGCGCGCCCGGCACCACGCCTCGCGCGGGCCGAACAGCCGGATCGCGCGGTCCATGGCGACCCAGCACATCATCGCGCTGTGGACGTGCCGCCGTTCCGGCAGGCGCGGTTCCCACAGCCCGGCATCGGGCTCGCGCCAGTGCTCCGCCACGTCGTCGGCCAGGGTGCAGAGCACCGTGCGGGTGCGGTCGTCGACCGCGCCGCCCAGCCGCACATACAGATCGGTCAGGTCGAGAAGCTGGCCGTAGACGTCGGCCTGGCGCTGTTCGACCGCGTCGTTGCCGGCGCGCACCGGCCGGCTGCCCTGGTAGCCGTCGAGATGGTCGAGGACGCGCTCCGTCATGTCGGTCTCGCCGGCGATGGCATAGAGGGGCGGCACCCGCGGCAGCGTCTCCTCCGCGACCGTCATCAGGAATTCGAAGAACCGCCGCGCCTCCCCGGCATGGCCCAGCTTGATCAGGGCGTAGAGCACGAAGGCGGCGTCGCGCAGCCAGCAGAACCGGTAGTCCCAGTTGCGCACCCCGCCGATCTCCTCGGGCAGCGAGGTGGTCGGCGCCGCCACGATGGCGCCGGTGGGCGCATAGGTCAGCGCCTTGAGCAGCAGCGCGCTGCGGATCACGGCATTGCGGTAGCGGCCGTCATAGGCGGTGAAGCCGCTCCATTCGGTCCAGAAGGCGCTGGTCACGCGGTGGAGCTGGTCGGCGACCCGATCGACCGGGCCGCCGCCCCAGGCCGCCGGCGCCAGAATGAAGCTGCACCGTTCGCCGGCCTTGAGGTCGATGAACCCGACCGCCAGATCGCCCCGTTTCTCGAAATCGAGGCAACTGTACAGGCTCGGGCAGCCGGCGGCGGCGACCTTGCCCTTGCCGATCACGATCGGCGGCCGGCTCTTGGCGAAGCCCGAACCGCTCGGCCGGTAGCAGGCGCGCAGCCGCATCCGGCCGGTCAGGCAGGCGACGATCCGGACGATCCAGCCCGGCAGGTTGAGCGAGACGTAGTCGGCGGCTCCCGTTCCCGGCTTGCGGCCGACCGGCATGAAATCGGTGACCGTCACCGCGCCCTGGCCGGTGCTGCACTGGCCGGTGGTAAAGGTGGTCTCCAGGATGTTGGTGTCGTCGACATAGCGGCGCTCGGCCCGCGCCCCGGCGGTCGGCCGGATTTCGAAAAAGCCGCCGCGATCCTTGTCGAGCAGGCGCTCGAACACCGGATCGGCATCGAACCGGTCGAAGCAGCACCAGTCGATCGAGCCGTCCAGCGCGACCAGCGCGGCGCCGTGGCAATCGCCGATCAGCGCATAGTGGCGGATCGGATCGTAGTCGCGCGGCAGGTCGTCGTCGCCGGCCAGCGGTGCGAGGGTCCGGTCGGCAAAGGCTGCGGGAACATCCATCGGGACCCCTGACACGCGGCGCGATGCCGCCGCCCGATCCGCGATCGGCCGCAGGCATCGCTGAGTCGACTGGCTGTTCAACCCCTCCACGGGTTTTCGGTTCCCGGCTGCCGGCCGGCCGCGGTGCCGCCCGGCCGGACAACGGCATGGCGTCCGCGATCCGGCGGGAACCGGGTAATGCTTGTGCCGCGACCGCCGTTTTCGGCTAGACTGGACCGGTCGTCGCCGCGGATCGGACCGGAATGCCCCTCGTCCTCAAGCTTGCACCGCATGAGAAGATCATCGTCAACGGCGTGGTCCTCGAAAACGGCGAGGATCCCGCCAGGCTGGTCGTCCACAATCGGGGCACCATCCTGCGCGGCAAGGACGCCCTGCGGATCGAGGAGGCGGACACCCCGGCGCGGCGCGTGCTCTACGCGGTGCAGTGCCTCTACCTGTTCCCGGAGAGCCGCGAGGTCTATGTCGATGCGGCACGGGGCTTTCTGGCCGACATCGCCGGCGCGGCGCCCAGCCTGGCGCCGCTGGCCGGGGAAATCGCCCGGAGCCTGGACGACGAGGACGCCTATCCGGCAATGAAGCTGGCCAAGCGGCTGGTCGATCGCGAACGGAGCATCCTGGGCGGCTGGACCGGCAACGGCCGCCCGCCGGACCCGCCGGCGGCCGAGGCGCCGCCGCCCGGCGCCGGTCCGGACGCCACCGGGCAGTAAACGGCGGACCGGCCGGGGTCGCGGCCGGAACCGGGTCAGACGCAGACCAGCCAGTCCTGCGCGGCGGCGTAGACCAGCGAGGTCGCGCCGGTGATCGCGATCTCGAAATCGCTGCCGGCGGCGAATGCCTGATCGGCGTTCAGGTCGATCTGCAGGCGCCCGCCCGCGAACCGGATGTTGGTCCCGGCGCCGAACGCCGCGCCCAGCGCCTGGTCGGCGGTCAGCGCGCTCAGCGCCGTGCCGTTGATCTTCAGCAGCTTTTCCAGGCCGGCGGCGAAGTCGATGGCGTCGCCCGCGGTCGCGGCGATGCTGTCCGACTGGCCGGCGCCGACATCGTTGGTCTTCAGCGCGGTGGCCAGATAGCGATAGATGTCGTTGCCGGCACCGCCATCCATGACGTCGTCGCCGAGTCCCCCGATCAGGATGTCGTTGCCGCCGCCGCCGTACAGGACATCGTTGCCGCCGCCGCCCGACAGGATGTTGGCGGCGCCGTTGCCGGTGATGGTGTTGGCCAGCGC
>CAZTNV010000003.1:33525-58658 GCA_964615535.1 uncultured Mycobacteriaceae bacterium
CCGCCGGCCGCCTCGATCACCTTGTCGCCGGTCGAGTCGACGATGTAGGTGTCGTTGCCGGCGCCGCCCTCCATCGTGTCGCTGCCGGCCCCGCCGTCCAGGATGTCGTCGCCCAGGTAGCCGCGCAGCACGTCGTTGCCGGCGCCGCCGGTCAGGCTGTCGTTGCCGCCGGTGCCGTTCAGCGTGTCGGCCGCGGCGGTGCCGGCGGCGGTGGCCCCGGCGGTGCCGACCAGCACGATGTCGGTGCCGGCCAGCCCGAAATTGCCGATCCCGAAGGTGCCGGTCAGGTCGATCGTCACATCGGCGCCGGCCGTGGCATTGGTGCCGATATGAACCCTGGTGTGGCCGCCGGTCTGCTCGATCTGGACCTGATTGAGCCCGACCGTGGCGCCGGTGCCGAGCGTCGCCGCACCGGTCAGCTTGGCCCCGGTGATCCGCAGCACCTCGCCCAGCGCGATGTCGCGGACCTCGTCGGTGCCGCCGCCCGCGGCGAACAGGAAGGTGTCGAGCCCGCCGCCGCCGTACAGGATATCGTTGCCGGCGCCGCCCGACAGGATGTTGGCGGCGCCGTTGCCGGTGATGGTGTTGGCCAGCGCGTTGCCGGTGCCGTTGATCGCGGCACTGCCGGTCAGGGTCAGGTTCTCGACCTCGACCGCCAGGGTATGGGTGACCGAGCTGTGTACATGATCGGTGCCGCCGCCGGCCGCCTCGATCACCTTGTCGCCGGTCGAGTCGACGATGTAGGTGTCGTTGCCGGCGCCGCCGGTCATGGTGTCGGCGCCCGCGCCGCCGTCGATCACGTTGTCGCCGGAGTTTCCGACGATGGCATTGGCCAGCGCGTTGCCGGTGGCGTCGATCGCCGCCGAGCCGAGCAGGGTCAGGTTCTCGACGTATCCGAGCGCCGCCAGGGAGAAGGTGATCGAGCTCTTCACCAGATCGGTGCCGCCGCCCGCGGTCTCGATGACGACATCGCCGATCGAGTCGACGATGAAGGTGTCGTTGCCGGTCCCGCCGATCATAACGTCGTCGCCGGTGCCGCCGTCGAGGATGTCGTTGCCGGCGCCGCCCTCCAACTGGTCGTTGCCGGCGCCGCCATACAGGACATCGTTGCCGCCCCGCCCGTTGACCTGATCGTCGCCGTCCATCGCATCGATCGTGTCGGCGAATTCGGTGCCGTCGATCGCGTCGTCGCCATCGGTCGGCTGGGTCGGCAGGGTGAGCAGGTCGATCGCCACCGGCGTCGCAGTGCCGAACTGGATGAACTCGATCCCCGTCAGCAGATCGGTGCCGTCGGGCCCGAACACCCGGTAGGTGACGCCGTCGCTCAGCCGCGTCACCGAATAGGATGACCGGGCGCCGCTGAAGATTGCGGTGTCGGTGCCGCTGCCGCCATTGAGGGTGTCGTCGCCGCCATTGCCGGTGAGCACGTTATTGGCCGCGTTGCCGATGATCGTGTCGGCGGCCGATCCGCCCTTGGCGTTCTCGATGATCACGCCTTCGGCGATGCCCAGCGTGTAGGGATTGGAGCCGCCGCTGTAATACACCGCCGGACCGAGCTTGCTGTAGTTGCCGGGGGTCAGATCGATCAGCGCGGCGGAACTCTGGTTCGACCAGTCGATCGTATCGGTGCCGCCGGCATCCCAGATCGTTTCGAAAATCTTCTGTCCGACCGTCCAGCTATAGCTGTCGTTGCCGGTCTTGTACGTCATGTTGGCGCCGTACAGGAACTGGATCGCCTTGACGTCGGCGACCATCGGCGTCGTGTAGAAATGGCTGCTGCTGTAGCCGTTGCCGGCGCTGTCGCCGATGTAGTCCTTGTAGGACATCACCGAATACTGGATCGAATCATGCGCGGTGGCGATGTAGCCGTCCTCATGGGGATGCTTGAGGCCGAGAGCGTGACCGATTTCGTGAACGGCCACCCCGTAATGATAGCTGGTTTCATTGACGGTGGTCAGCGTCTTGTAGGCATTGCCGAACCAGACATCGCCGCCCGATTCGCCAGAGTTCGGGTAATAGGCGTAGGCGGTCGGGGGATGGGAGCTGCCGCCGAACCGCAGCACGCCGCTGGACGAGGCGGTTTCGGTGACCTGATTGAAGGTGACGTTGGCCACCGCGCTCCAGGACGCCAGCGCGGCCTTGACCGTGTTCACCATCGCCGTGGTCAGGGCATAGGGCGAGGAGGTCGGCGCTCCGGTGTAGGTGTAGGTCGACACGCCGGGATTGAGAAAGGAATAACTTAAATTCACGCTGCTGCCGAGCGCTCCGCCCCACTTGCTTCCGTAGACAAGCATCCGAATATCGTTGTGCTCCGATGTCGCGGTTACGGCCGTGGTCGACATTTGCATGGCAGGCGTCCTTTATTCGAAGCAAATGCTGATTGACCGGATTCTTCCGGTTTATATGATATCTGTCATGTATCGGTTTCTACCGAGAGCATTATTATGCCGATACATTAAGCTGCTATTAATCCGCCGGACAATAAATGCTGCGAAATTTCAAGTATAACTGCGAAAAACAATGATTTTTTTCACTGCAAGATTTGATTGCATGAGGCAATTGGCACGAATGCGATGATGGGCGGGCCTCGCCCGGCGGCCTCTGCATCCGGTCGCGGCGGTCGCCGAACCGCTGCCCGTCCCGGCCGGGATTGCACCAACCCCCGGTTCATGACATCCTGCGGCAGCCATTGCGAAAGCGTGCATTCAAGGGCGATGCCGCGCGATCCCGGGCGCGTGACGATCGGCAACCGGCGGCGGAGCGGGCAGGGTCATGCTGCGGGGAAGGGTTCTGGTCACCGGCGCCGACGGGTTCATCGGCTCCCATCTCACCGAGTTCCTGGTGCGCGAGGGCTGCGCGGTGCGCGCCTTCGTCCAGTACACTTCCCAGGGCAGCCGCGGCTGGCTCGACCATGCCGCGCCCGAGGTGCTCGACAATTGCGAGGTGGTGGCGGGCGACATCCGCGACGCCCAGTCGGTCCGCGGCGCGGTGGCCGGCTGCGCCACCGTGCTGCATCTGGCGGCGCTGATCGCGATTCCCTATTCCTATCAGGCGCCGGAAAGCTACATAGACACCAACGTCAAGGGCACGCTCAACGTGCTGCAGGCGGTGCGCGATCTGGGTGTGGAGCGGCTGGTCCAGACCTCGACCAGCGAGGTCTACGGCACCGCCCGCGCCGTGCCGATCGGCGAGGACCACCCGCTCCAGGCCCAGTCGCCCTATGCCGCATCCAAGATCGCGGCCGACCAGCTCGCGCTCAGCTTTCACCGCTCGTTCGGCACGCCGGTCGCCGTGCTGCGGCCGTTCAACACCTACGGGCCGCGCCAGTCGGCCCGCGCCGTGATCCCCACCGTGATCACCCAGATCGCCGCCGGCCGCCGGCGGATCGCTCTGGGCCATCTCCACCCGACCCGCGACTTCACCCTGGTCGGCGACACCGCCCGCGGTTTCGCCGCGATCGCCGGCTGCGACGCCGCGATCGGCGAAGTGGTCAATATCGGCAGCGGCTTCGAGATTTCGATCGGCGATCTGGTGCGGCTGACCGGCGAGCTGATGGGCGTCGAGGTCGAGGCCGCGACCGAAACCGGCCGCACCCGCCCCGCCGCCAGCGAGGTCGAGCGGCTGTGGGCGGACACCGCGCGGGCCCGCGCGCTGTTCGGCTGGCAGCCGGCCCATGGCGGGATCGACGGGTTCCGGCGCGGGCTGGCCCAGACCATCGCGTGGTTCCGCGACCCGGCCAATCTCCGGCTCTACCGTCCGGGCAGCTATGCGGTATAGGGCCGGCACCCGATGACCGGCGGCCGCACGAAGGACGGTCCCGCCCCGCTCGATTGCGCCCGCGTGGTCGACATTCTCCAGGCCGTGCTGCCGCCGGCCCGGCCGGTCGCGCTGCACGAACCCTGCCTGGGCGAGGGCGAGGCCGCGGCGCTGCGCGACTGTCTGGACAGCGGCTGGGTGTCCTCGGCCGGACCCTTCGTCGACCGGTTCGAGCGCCGGCTGGCCGAACGGCTGGAGGTGCCGGCGGTGGTCGCCACGGTCAACGGCACCGCCGCGCTCCATGTCGCCCTGCTGCTGGCCGGGGCCGGGCCGGGCACCGAAGTTCTGGTGCCGGCGCTGACCTTCGTCGCCACCGCCAATGCGGTCAGCTATTGCGGCGCGGTGCCCCATTTCGTCGACAGCGAGGAGGCCACGCTGGGCATCGACCCGGCCCGGCTCGACCGCTATCTGGAAACCCTGGTGGATGTCGAGGCCGGGCGGCCGGTCAACCGGCGGACCGGCCGGCGGCTGGCGGCGCTGGTGCCGATGCACGTGTTCGGCCATCCGGTGGACATGGACCGGCTGACCGCCGTCGCGGCACGCTGGAACCTGCCGGTGGTCGAGGACGCCGCCGAGGCGCTGGGCAGCCGCTACCGGGGCGGCGCGGCCGGCGCGCTGGCGCCGCTGGGGGTGCTCAGCTTCAACGGCAACAAGATCGTCACCACCGGCGGCGGCGGCGCGATCGTCGCGGCCGATCCGGAGGTGGCGCGGGCGGCGCGCCACCTGACCACCACCGCCAAGCTGCCGCACCGCTGGGATTTCGTCCACGACCGGGTCGCCTACAATTACCGCCTGCCCAATCTCAACGCCGCGCTGGGCGTGGCCCAGCTCGACCGGCTGGACGGCTTCGTCGCCGCCAAGCGGGCGCTGGCGCTGCGCTACGCCCGGGCCTTTGCCGGAGTCGAGGGGCTGCGGCTGTTCATCGAGCCCGACGGGGCGCGCAGCAATTACTGGCTGAACGCGCTGATCCTGGACGAAGCGGCGGACGAGGCCGCGGCGGCGGGGGAGGCCGGCCAGGGCGGGGCGGCGGGCTTGCGCGACCGGCTGCTGGCCGCAACCAACGATGCCGGGATTCTCACCCGCCCGGCCTGGCGGCTGCTCCACCGCCTGCCGATGTACGCCGCCTGTCCGCGCATGCCCCTGCCGGTCGCCGCCGGCCTGGAACGCCGCATCCTCAACCTGCCCTCCAGCCCGGCGCTGGGGCCGCCGGCTGCGGCGGGGTGATCGGCCGCGTTTACCAGGAGCGTAGTATTTCCCGATGGACATTACCTCCATTACAGTTCATGATTTGTTCAATCGTTGGGAACGACTGCCGATGGCCGACTCATCGATCGAATGGACCGACGCGACCTGGAATCCGGTCGCCGGCTGCACGGCGATTTCGCCCGGCTGCACCCATTGCTACGCAATGCGGATGGCGGCGCGGCTCGAGGCCATGGGGATGACCAAGTACCGTTCCGTCACCCGCCGGTCCGGCACCCGTGCCGTCTGGACCGGCCGCCTGATGCTCGACCGTTCGACGCTTCAGTCGCCGCTCTCATGGCGCAAGCCACGCATGGTCTTCGTCAATTCCATGTCCGATCTGTTCCACGAACAGGTGCCGGCAGCCTTCATCGAGAGCGTCTGGACCGTGATGGGGAACGCGCGCCGGCATACCTTCCAGATCCTCACCAAACGGACCGGGCGGATGGCGGAGGTCGCGGCGTCGCTGCCGCTGCTGCCCAATGTTTGGCTCGGCACCAGCGTTGAAAGCGAAGAGTATTGCTGGCGGCTCGATGCGCTGCGCCGCACGCCCGCTGCGTTGCGTTTTGTGTCCTTCGAGCCTTTGCTGGGCAGCATAAAGCAAGCCGGGCTCGACGGCATTGGCTGGGCGATCGTCGGCGGCGAAAGCGGACCGGGGGCCCGCCCGATGCAAGCCGAATGGGTGCGCGACATCCGTGATGCCTGCCGCCGCAGCGGCACCGCCTTCTTCTTCAAGCAATGGGGCGGCACAAACAAGAAGCGCGCCGGGCGGATCTTTGAAGGCCAGACATGGGACGAATTCCCGGTCAGGTATGCTCCAGGATGTGCGCAGCAATCTTGCTGGCCCGATCAATAGCTTTGGGATTTGGATTCGAGACGGCAAAAAACAGACTGAACAGAGACTTGTTTCCAGGCGCTTTGAGACGCCTGGGGGGTTCGACATGTGGAAACAGGGTTAATAACCGGCGTTGAACATACGCCTCTATTTCATCCAGCGTCGCTGTTCGCTTCGCATGCATGGGTAGATCATAAATGTCAAACAGGCCGATTCTTGAATGTGGGTCTATTTCATAGAATTCCTCGAACCATTGGTCCGTTCCAAGGATACGGCTAACGGCCAATCTTTTGCCTGCGTCGAGCCGGCTCGCAAGCCTCGGAAGGTTCCTGACAGTAGCAGCAAGGGCAAACAAGAACCACACATCAAGCGCCTCCGTGCCTGCAATCATTTGGAGTGTAGTCCACTCAACATTCATGCCAAAAGGATCCAAAAACATCACGCCGCGGCGTTTGCGCCAATGCTCGGGCCGGCAAATATCCAACAAAATCTGATTCGCATCGCCAAGTCTGACCGTTGCATTGGGATGCCTGGATGCATCAATCAAATTCTGCAATGTCTTAGTATTGTATTGGTCTTTTTCGATAAAAATTATTTCATCAAATGGTGGGTGAGTCTTCAGGGCATGACTAGCTGAGCCATCATGAATGTAGTGGCTTGGCTGGTATGTGTCAAACAAAGATGGCATACCAGATTCGTCAATATTGAATCGAAACGATCCCGATCCTGCGAAAGCGTCAATGTAAATGCGTTTGTACGGTCTGTTCTTCAAAACCTGATTGAATGATTGCATATATTTCCTAATCATTTCAATTTTTATTAATGACCAGCGACCGCCGAATTTCTGGACTTTGGACATTTTGTCTGATGACGATAAGTTTCGGGACGGCGTGGCTATCAACCTGCCCGGCAATCGCGACCGGCCAATTCAAAGGCAGAAAACAATCCTTTAGGTCGCATATCTTGTCAAGTCATTCTCTTTAGCGCTTCGGAAAAAGCGGCGATGAGACATGCGATACCTGGTCGAGGCCGCCCCTCGCTGGCCCGAAGCGGTCATGGTCTGAGGCACGATTCCGTGGGCCTTGCAGATGCCCCCGATTTCCCTTCCCGCGACGCTTTCAGAATTTCTTAAATGTCCGGTGCTTGCATGGCAGGGGCGGGCGCCGGGTGCCGCGTACCGCACGTCCGGAGCGGGGCATCGGAAACGGTTTTCGGTTCATGAGTGTCGGCGATTATCTGCTGCCGCCCGGTGCGTCGATCCTGGATGCGATCAATTGCATCGACCGCAACAGCCACAAGATCGCCCTGGTGGCCGACGAGCAGGGCCGTCTGGTCGGCACCATCACCGATGGCGACATCCGCCGCGCCCTGCTGCGCAATCTCTCGCTGGCCACCGCGGTCGCCGCGGTGATGAACCGCAATCCCCGGATCGCGCCGGTCGGCAGCGACGATGCCCGCCTGTTCCGGCTGATGCAGGCGCTCCAGATCCGTCATTTGCCGCTGGTCGACGACGACGGCCGGGTGGTCGATCTGCGCACCCTGGACGAGCTGGTCCACGGTCATCGCTATGCCAACCGGGTGGTGCTGATGGCCGGCGGGATGGGGGTGCGGCTGCGCCCGCTCACCCAGCACGTGCCCAAGCCGATGCTGCCGGTCGGCGGGCGGCCGCTGCTCGAGACCATTCTGGAGACCTTCATCGACCAGGGCTTCTACAAATTCGCCATTTCGCTCAACTATCTGGGCGAGATCATCAGCGACCATTTCGGCGATGGCGGCCGCTGGGGCGTGGAGATCGACTACATCCGCGAGCCGGCGCCGATGGGCACCGCCGGCAGTCTGACCCTGCTGCCCGAGCCGCCGGCCGAGCCGTTCATCGTGATGAACGGCGACATCCTCACTTCGGTCGATTTCCGCCAGATGCTGCAATTCCACCGCGACACCGAGGCGGCCGCGACCATGGCGCTGCACGAGCACATCGTGCAGTTGCCCTATGGCGTGGTCGAAATCGAGGAGCAGCGCCTGATCAGCATCACCGAAAAGCCGATCCAGCACCATTTCATCAATGCCGGAATCTACGTGCTGGACCCGCCGGTGCTCGACCGCATTCCGCACGGCGCGCCGTTCAGCATGCCCGAACTGTTCCAGAAGCTGATGCTCGAGGGTTGCAAGACCGCGGCCTTCCCGATCCGGGAATACTGGCTCGACATCGGCCAGCCGCAGGATCTGCAACGGGCGCAGACCGAATTCGACTCGGTGTTCGGAGCCGCGGCCAATGCCTGAAACCGTCATGGCCGGGACCGCGCCGGCCGGGACTGCGCTGGTGATCGGCCAGGGCTCGATCGGGCAGCGCCATGCCCGGGTGCTGGCCGGGCTGGGGCTGACCGTCGGCACGCTCAGCCGGCGCGGCGGGCCGGCCGGCTTCGCCACGCTGGACGAAGCGCTGACGGTGCTGGCGCCCGGCTACGTCGTGATCGCCACCGAGACCGCCGATCACGGCCGGGTGCTGGAGGATCTGGCCGGGCACGGCCATCGCGGCCGGGTGCTGGTGGAAAAGCCCCTGTTCGCCGCGCCGCAGCCAGTGCCGGCGCAGGGCTTCGCCGGGCTGGCGGTCGGCTACCAGTTGCGCTGCCACCCCGCGCTGGCCCGGCTGCGCCGGCTGCTGGACGGCGAGCGGGTCCTGTCGGCGCAGATCTATGTCGGGCAGTACCTGCCGGAGTGGCGGCCGGACCGCGACTATCGCGACGGCTATTCCGGCCGGGCGGCCGAGGGCGGCGGGGTGCTGCGCGACCTCAGCCACGAGCTGGATCTGGCCAACTGGCTGTTCGGTCCGTGGCGGCGGCTGACCGCGCTGGGCGGCCATTGGAGCCATCTGGAAATCGACAGCGACGACCATTTCCTGCTGCTGGCGGCCTTCGAGCGCTGCCCGGCGGCGACCCTGCAGCTCAACTATCTCGATCGCCGGACCCGGCGCGAGGTGGTGGTCAACACCGACCGCGCCACCTTCACGCTCGACCTGATCGCCGGCACGCTCTGCCGCGACCGGGACGAACCCGAGACCTTCGCGGTCGACCGCGATCAGGTGCTGCGCGCGATGCACCGCAGCGTCCTGGACGGCCCGGCGGACGATCTGTGCGATCTCGACCAGGGCCTGCGGGTGGTCGCGATGATCGCCGCCGCCGAGCGCGCGGCGGCCGAGGGCATCTGGGTCGAGGCGGCCGAACCCCCGAACCGTCGCGGATAGGGAGCGAAGCGGAATGGCACGGCTGTGCACGATCTGCGCGCGGGGCGGCTCCAAGGGGGTGCCCGGCAAGAACCTCCGGCCGCTTGCGGGGAAACCCCTGCTCGCCCACAGCATCGGCCATGCCCTGGACAGCGGCCTGTTCGCGGCGGTGGCGGTCAGCAGCGACGACCCGGCGATCCTGGAGACCGCGCGCGCCTGGGGCGCCGACCTGCTGATCGAACGCCCGCCGGAGCTGGCCAGCGACACCGCCGCCAAGGCGCCGGCGATCCGCCACGCCGTGGCGAGCGCCGAGGCGCGGCTCGGCACCACCTTCGAGGTGCTGGTCGATCTCGACGCCACCGCGCCCTTGCGCCTGCCCGCGGACATCGCGGGTGCGGTCCGGCGGCTGGAGGACGACCCCGCGGCGGGCAACGTGATCACCGCGGCGCCGGCCCGGCGCTCGCCCTATTTCAATCTGGTCGAACTGGATGCCGACGGCACCGCAAGGCTGTCCAAGCCGCTGCCGCGGACGGTGGTGCGGCGGCAGGACGCGCCGCCCTGCTTCGACATGAACGCCTCGATCTATGTCTGGCGGCGCGAGCCGTTCATGACCCTGCCTTACGTCTTCGACGACCGCACGAGGCTGTTCGTCATGCCGCACGACCGCTCGATCGACATCGACGACGAGACCGATTTCCTGATCGTGGACCTTCTGATGCAGCGGCAGGGAGCGGCGCGATGACCCCCGAAGACGAGATTCTGCCCGATTACCGTTCGCTGTTCGACCTGTCCGGCCGGGTCGCGATCGTCACCGGCGGCTGCGGCATTCTCGGCCGGCAGTTCTGTGCCGGGCTGGCCGGGTTCGGCGCCGCGGTGGTGCCGGTCGATCTCGACCGGGACGCGGCCGAGGCGCTGGCCGCGGCGCTGACCCGGCAGTTCGGCGTCGGGACGCTCGGGATTGCCGCCGATATCGGCCGCGCCGATCAGGTCGAAGCCATGGTGGCGCGGGTGATCGAGCGGTTCGGCCGGATCGACGTGCTGCTCAACAACGCCGCCTCCCGGCCGAAGGACCGCGAAGCCTATTTCACCCCCGTCGAATCCTACCCGGAGACGGTCTGGCGCGAGGTGATGGCGGTCAATGTCGACGGGCTGTTCCTGGTCGCCCGCATGGTCGGCGCCGAAATGGCGCGGCAGGGCCGGGGCAGCATCATCCAGACCGCCTCGATCTACGGCGTGGTGGCACCCGACCAGCGCATCTACGAGGGCTCGGAATACATGGGCCGGCCGATCAACACGCCGGCGGTCTATTCCGCCTCGAAGGCGGCGGTGATCGGCCTGACCCGCCATCTGGCGACGTACTGGGCGGAGCACGGCGTGCGGGTCAACGCGCTGACCCCCGGCGGGGTCGAAAGCGGCCAGAACGACACCTTCCAGCGCCGCTACGGCGCCCGCATCCCGCTCGGCCGGATGGCCCGCGCCGGCGAGATGGTCGGCGCCGTGATCTGGCTGGCCTCCGACGCCTCCAGCTACGTCACCGGCCAGAACGTCATCGTCGATGGCGGGCTGACCGCGTGGTAGGCGGCGCAGGGCTGCGACCGGCCGGCAGCCGGCTTGCCGCCATCGTCCGAAGGAATTAGGCTCCGCGAGCCGCGCATGGGATTCGAACGCTCGCCACCATGAAGAGGGGAATCAGGATGCGGATCGGTCGGTTCGCTATCGGCGAGGACGCACCCTGCCTTGTGATCGCCGAGGCCGGGGTCAACCACAACGGCAGCATGGATCTGGCCCACCGCCTGATCGATGCGGGTGCCGATGCCGGGGCGGATGCGGTCAAGTTCCAGACCTTCCGGGCCGACCGGGTGATGACGCCGAACGCGCCGAAGGCGGCCTATCAGAAGGCCTCGACCGATCCGGGCGAGAGCCAGCTCGACATGGTGCGGCAGTTGGAGCTGTCGCAGGAGCAGTTCGTCGAGCTGCAGCGCCACTGCGCCGAACGCGACGTGCTGTTCCTGTCCACCCCGTTCGACCACGACAGCGCCGATTTCCTGGTGGACGTGCTGGACGTGCCAGCGGTCAAGATCCCGTCGGGCGAGGTGACCAACCTGCCGATGCTGGATCATATCGGCCGCAAGGGCCGGCCGGTCATCCTGTCCACCGGCATGGCCGATCTGGCGGAGGTGGACATCGCCGTGCGGACGCTGCAGGGGACGGGATGCGCCGACATCGCCCTGCTGCACTGCGTCTCGAACTATCCGGCGGCGCCTGCGACGGTCAATTTGCGGGCCATGGCCACCATGAGCCGGGCGTTCCGGCTGCCGGTCGGCTATTCCGACCATACGCTGGGTCTGGACGTCGCGCTGGCGGCCATCGCCCTGGGCGCCCGCATTCTGGAAAAGCACTTCACTCTGGACAAGGGGCTGCCGGGACCGGATCACACGGCCTCGCTCGCCCCGGAAGAGCTGAAGTCCCTGGTCAAGGGAGTCCGGACCGTCGAATCCGCTCTGGGCGACGGGCGCAAGCGCCCCGACCCGGCCGAAGCCGATACCGCCGCTGTGGCCCGCCGCAGCCTGTTCGCCCGCCACGACCTGGCCGAAGGCACGGTGCTGGACCGAACCGACCTGATCGCGCTGCGCCCCGCCGGTGGCATTTCCCCGGCCCATATCGCCCTGGTCGAAGGCCGCATCCTGCGCCGGCCGCTGGCCGCCGGGGCCATGCTGGCCTGGGGCGATTGCTGACCCCGCCCGGATGAGCCCGTCATGAAGCGCATCGGCGTCGTCACGGTCGCCCGGTCGGACTATGGAATACTGCGGCCACTGCTGCGGGCGCTGGCGCAGGAGGCGGGTTTCGAACTTCAGGTGATCGCCGCTGCCGGACACTTCCCGGCCGTGTTCGGCCGCACGCTGAGCGAGATCGAGCAGGACGGATTCCCGATCGCGGCCCGGGTCGACATGACGCTGGCCAGCGACAGCGAGGGCAGCGCGGCCCGGGCGATGGGCCTGGGGATGATCGGCTTCGCCGCGGCGCTGGAAAGCCTGCGGCCCGACCTGCTGGTGATCCTGGGCGACCGGTACGAGATGCTGGCGGCAGCGGCGGCGGCGGCGGTCATGCAGGTGCCCATCGCCCACATTGCCGGCGGCACGGTCAGCCTCGGAGCGGTGGACGATTCCTTGCGGAACGCCATCACCAAGCTGGCGTCCGTCCATTTCGCAGAGACGGAGTCCTGCGCGGCCCGGCTCCTTCGGATGGGCGAGGTTCCCTGGCGGGTGCGTGTCACGGGTGCGCTCGGCCTCGACACCCTGCGCTCGCTGCCGCTGATGACCCTGGATGCGGTGAACGAGCGGTTCGGGATCGGCCTGAAGGAACCGCCGATCCTGGTCACCTTCCACCCGGCGACGCGGGAGCCGGACCGGGCGGGTTCCCAGGCCGCAGCGCTGACCGCCGCTCTCGAACGGCTTGATCGGCCGATCCTGGCGACCTATCCGAACGCCGATGCCGGGGGACGGGCGATCATCGCGGCCCTGGACGATCTTGCGGACCGGCGGCCGGACACCGTCGCGGTGGTGCCGCATCTCGGGACGCATGCCTATTTCAGCCTGATGGCGCTGGCCCCGGCCATGGTCGGGAATTCCTCCAGCGGAATCGTGGAGGCGGCAAGCTTCGGCCTGCCCGTGGTCGATATCGGCGCGCGTCAGCAGGGCCGGGAGTGCGGCCCGAACGTCATCCACGTCCCCGCCTGCCGCGATGCGATTCTGGCCGGGATTGCTCACGCCCTGTCGCCGGAGTTCCGGGCAAGTCTTGGCGGTCTGGTCAACCCCTACGGCATGGGTGAGGCAGCCCCCCGCATGCTGGACGTGCTGCGGTCGCTGGACCTGAAGGACCCGGCGCTGTTGCGGAAGGAGCCGGCATGACCGGCCGGACGGTCACGATCCTGCTGCTGAACGCCGGCCGGCGGGTGGAACTGCTGAACGCGTTTCGCGCCGGGTTCGTGGCGGAGGGGATCGCCGGCCGGATCGTGACGACGGACATCCAGCCCCTTGCCCCGGCCTGGCAGATGGGAGAGTCCCGGCACCTGCTGCCGCGCTCGCGCGATCCGGGATTCGTGGAGGCCCTGACCGATCTGTGCCGGGCGGAGCGCGTTGATCTGGTCGTGCCGCTGATCGACCCCGACCTGCCGGTGCTGGCCGCTGGCCGAAAGGACATCGAGGCGAGCGGGGCGCGGGTGCTGGTATCCGCGCCCGAAGCCATCGCACGCTGCCGCGACAAGGGGGAGACGGCACGGGTTCTGATCGCGCACGGCCTGCCGGGGATTGCCGATCTGTCGCCGGCAGAGGCGCGGGAGGCGCCCTTGCCCCTGTTCGCGAAGCCGCGGGCCGGCAGCTCCGCCATCGGTGCGGCAAAGGTGACGGCCAGGGCCGAGCTGGACCACCTGCTGGCGACGGTGCCCGACCTGATCGTGCAACCCTTTCTCGACGGGCCGGAATTCACCATCGACGTGTTCTGCACGGCCGAGGGCGAGACCCTGTGCGCGGTTCCGCGGCGGCGTCTCGCGGTCCGCGGCGGGGAAGTGAGCACCGGGCGGATCGAACGCGATGCGGAGCTGGAGGGGCTTGCCGCCCGCGCCGCGGCGGCGATCGGCCTGTTCGGTCCCGGCAATGTGCAGGTGATCCGTACCGGCGCCGGCCCTTTCGTGCTGGAGCTGAACCCCCGTTTCGGCGGCGGGGCGCCGCTGAGCCTGGCGGGCGGGGCGCCCTTCATCGGGTGGTGCCTGGATCTGGCGCGCGGCAACCCTCCGGCACCGCGCCCCCACACGCTTGAGGACGGGTTGACGATGATGCGGTATGATCAATCGTTGTTCCTGCCTGCCGAGGCCGTGAAAAGCCCGTGACAGCGTCCATCCCCGGCGCCATCGCCTTCGACTTGGACGACACGCTCTATCCCGAGCGCGACTTCGTGATCTCGGGCTATGCCGCGGTCGCCGCGACGGTGCGGCCGCGATTCGGCGTCGACATCCTGCCCGCCCTGACGGCCCGATTCCTGGCGGGCGAGCGGGGCGACCTGTTCACCCCCGTCCTGGCGGCGGCGGGCCACGCCCTGCCCGAGGCGGAGATCAGGGAGCTGGTCGAGGTTTATCGCGGCCACCGGCCGGCGCTGTCCCCCTTTCCCGAAACCATGGCGGTGCTGAAACGGCTGAAGCGGCGCTGGCGGCTCGGGCTGGTCACCGACGGGATCGCGGCCGTGCAACGGCGAAAGATCGATGCATTGCCGCTTGACGGTCTGTTCGATGCCGTCACGGTCACCGACGAGATGGGCACCGACGGCACGGGAAGGACGTTCTGGAAGCCGCACCCGCGGGCCTATCAGGACTGCGCCGCGAAACTGGGCCTGCCGGTATCGGCGCTGGCCTATGTCGGCGACAATCCGGCCAAGGATTTCGTCACGGCGCGGCGTCTCGGGATCTTCACCATCCGGGTACGGCGGCCGGGGACGCTGCATGGCATGATCGAGGCCGCGCCCGATCACGCGGCGGATGTCGAGGTGCCGGACCTGACCGCGGCGGCCCTGGTGCTTGAGACGGCAATGGAGCGGGGGGCGGCATGACCGGACTGGGACAGGCGAGCCTGAGCTGGGCAGGCCTGCCGTTCTGGCAGGGATTGCAGGACAGGCCCGGCGTGGCCCGGTGCCTCCCGCTGACCCTGACCGTGCAGCCGGACGGGTTCCTGGCGCAGTGCGGACCCGGCAGCACCCTGGCGGAGGTCGTGGCCAACTATGCCGATGCCGGGTACGGCTTCATCACGCCGCCGCCCGGCACCTCGGCCTGGGGCACGGCGTTGGGCGAGGACAAGCTGCGCACGCTGGAGCGGTTCGCCGGAGCGCTCGACGGTTTGAGGATGCTCGAGATCGGCGGCGCCAACCTGTTCCTGGCCGGCAGCCTGCGGCGGAAATACGCCGTCGCCCGGTATGTCGCGGTCGATCCGGCGTTGCGCCGATGGCCGGAGGATGTCGAGGTCGAAGCGCTGCGCGCCTATTTTCCCTGCCCGGATCTGGCGGGCGAGACCTTCGATCTGGTGCTGGCGCACAACTGCCTGGAGCACGTCCCCGACCCGCCCGGATTTCTGGCGGCGATCCGCGCGGCGCTGGCGCCCGGCGGCCGTGCCTTCCTGACCTTTCCCGACGTCGCCCGGCAGTTCGCGGATGGCGACCTGAACGCCGTTCTCCACGAACATCTGATCTACCTCGACGAGCCCTCGGCCAGAGCCCTGTTCGCCCGGTGCGGACTGGGCGTGGCGCGGTGGGAGAGCGGGGCCGATCTGGCCTCCTGCCTGCTGGTCCGGGCGGAACCGGCGGAGGGGACGGAGCCGGTCGGGACCGCCGCCGCCCTGCTCGCCCAAGGGATTCACGGATTCGGCATCCATTTGCCGCAGGCGGTCGCGGCGCTGGAGCGGGACCTGACGGCCGGGCGGCGCATCGCCTTCTATGGCGCGACCAACGGGCTGAACGGCCTGCTGGGTATCACGGGTCTTGGCCGCGAAGTGCCCGTCCTGGATGGCGACCGGGCCAAGCACGGGCGGTTCCTGCCCGCCAGCAGCCGGGCCATCCGGTGGGTCGGGGCGGCGGAGGCCGAGCCGGCCTCGTTCGAGCGGATCTACGTGACGGCCGGCAGCTTCCAGCCGGCGATCGTCCGGGCGTTGACCGAAACCCATGGCGTGCAGCGGCAGCGGATCGCCGGCCTGTTCCGGCGGGAGTGAGGAGACGAACATCGTGAGCCAGCAGAAGCCTCAGCCGTCCGCCGCCGAAGCGGCGCAACGCTTCATCCGCAACAGCCCCATCCCGGATGAGGAACTGGTCCGCAATCTGGGCCTCTACATGAACCGGCAGCTCCTGTCCCGGATTCTGTTCCTGCAGGAGCTGTATCGGCGGATCGTGGAGGTGCATGGCGTGGTCATCGAGTTCGGCACCCGCTGGGGCCAGACCATGGCCGTCTTCCACGGCTTGCGGGGAATGATGGAGCCGTTCAACATGAACCGGACGCTGGTCTGCTTCGACACCTTCGAAGGCTTTCCGGGGGTCGATGTGCAGGACGGCACCTACGAGCATGCCAGGGCGGGCGGGCTGTCGGTGACGGCGGGGTACGAGGCCCATTTGCAGGAGGTGCTGGAATGGCATGAGAGCCAGAGTCCGCTGGCACACATCCGCCGGTTCGAGATCCGCAAGGGCGAGGCGGTCGCTGAGTTCCGCAAGTACCTGGACGAGAACCCCCAGACGATCGTGGCGCTGGCCTATTTCGACATGGATCTGTACCGGCCGACCAGGGGGTGCCTGGACCTGCTGAAGCCGCATCTGACCCGCGGGTCGGTGGTCGGGTTCGACGAAATGAACGTCAGGGAATGGCAGGGCGAGACCATCGCCTATCGCGAGACGTTCCCGCTGGACCGCTATGCCATCCGGCGCTGGCCCCATTCCTCTTCAGCGAGCTACATCGTCGTGGAGTGATCCCCGGCAAATCCTGCCCGGCAAATCTCCACCGGTGGGCAGAATTTGCCGATCCCCTGCGGAGAAATCCGGTCTCCCAATTCTGGTCAACAAATTTTACGCAAGGCGCATGCCCGGTTCGGCGCGGCTTTTTCCGCCGGGCCGGCGCCGCTGCAACCGACCGGCAGGGCGGCGCGATCGTGGCGCGGGATTTGCGTTGTCGTGCGATGCCCGGCTGAATTGGCCGGGCAGAGCCAGACAACCGACACAGAAGGGCAATCACCATGGCCGACATCACTTTGACCGCCGCGTCGCGCGCGAGCCTGCTGAACCTGACCGAGACCCAGAGCCTGCTGAACCGGACCCAGGAGCGCCTGACCACCGGCAAGAAGGTCAACAGCGCGATCGACGACGCGATCTCGTTCTTCGCCGCCAAGGGCCTGAGCGATCGGGCCGCCGACTTTTCGGTGCGCAAGGACGAAATCGACCAGGGCATCTCGTCGCTGAAGGCGGCGGTCGCGGGCACCGAGGCCGCGGACTCGATCCTCAAGCAGATGAAGGGCATCATCAACAGCGCGCGGACCGCCGATGACACCACCGGCGCCGCCCTGACCGCGCAGTTCCAGGATCTCGCGGTTCAGTTGAACAGCGTTCTGGGCGACGCCAGCTATCAGGGCCTCAACCTGGTCGACAGCACCAATTCCTCCCTTACGGTGAATTTCAACCAGGGCACTTCGGCCCAGTTGAACGTCCAGGGCCAAAATCTGAAGTACTCGATCATCGTGGCCACCGCCGACGGCGCCAGCGCCGCCAGCGCCGTCGATATCAGCTTCGTCGTCACGATCGCCGGCGGGTTTTCGGTGCTCGCCACCAGTGCATCCGTTGCCACCGCGCTCCTCAATGCGGGCTCCACCAGAATCGATGCGGCGATCCAGAGCGTTCGGTCGACGGCGGCCCAGTTGGGCGGCAACGTCACGCTGCTCCAGACCCGGCTGGATTTCACCAACAGCTATGTCAATACTCTGCAGGAAGGCTCGGACAAGCTGACCCTGGCCGACCTCAATGAGGAAGGCGCCAATCTGGTGGCACTGCAGACCCGCCAGCAGATCGGCATCCAGACCCTGTCGCTGGCCGGCCAGCAGGCGCAGTCGATCCTGACGCTGCTGCGGTAATCCTGGTTCCGTCATGCGGATCGGGAAAGGGGGCGCAAGCCCCCTTTTTCGTGTCCGCCCTGAATTCTGGAATATTCGGCGGCCCTGCGCTTAACTGGCCATTAACTGTTGGATGGCATGGTGCAAGGTAGGTGGAATGCTCCGGTTCTCGGCTTGCCAATCCGAAAACGGCTCCGGTAGGCCGTTGCCGGCCGTCGTCGTGGAGCGGCAGGTCTGGACCGGCAGGACAGTGCGGGCAGGCCGGGCCACCGGCCCCGTTTCACAAGGAGAGAGCGGATGGCAACGGGTCCGTACGGCAAGGGTTCGCCCTACAGCAACGTGCCGACCGCGGCCAGCGATCCGCGCCAGATCGAGGCCTGGGGCCTGACCGAAACGGCACTCAGGATGAAGGCGGCGCAGGCCGATCCGGCCGATCCGGCGGCCATTCTGCAGGCCACCCGGCTGAACTGGCGGCTGTGGACCATTCTCCAGACCAGCCTGCTCGAACCGAATTCGCCGGTGCCCGAAGCGATCCGGGGCAATCTCCTGTCGCTGTCCAATTTCGTCGACCGGCGTTCGGCGGCGATCATCGCGGAGCCGACGCCCGACAAGCTGGATGCGCTGATCCGGATCAACCAGCAGATCGCCGGCGGTCTGATGACTCAACCACCCTCCGCCGCCGCGGCCCCTGCCGCACCGGAGCCCGCCGGCCCGGCCGGTCCGATGAAGATCCAGGCGTAAGGATGCCATGATGACGGCAGCGGGTTCGGCGGCCATGGCCGCGGTCGGACGGGGCCGGCATCGCGCCGAGCTGGAGCGTCTGGGCGCCGCCGCAACGGCCGGCCTGCTGGAGGAGGTCATCGCGGAGTGCGAGGCGCTGCTGGCCGCCGAGGCCGGCCATCCGGCGGCGCTCTACGGCCTCGGCCTCGCCGCGATCGCGAAGCGGGAATGGACGGTCGCACTCGATACCCTGACCCGCGCCCAGGCGGCCGATCCCGGCGAGTGCGTCTATGCCGAGGCGCTGGCCGTGCTCCATGCGCTGGCCGGCGATCTTGCCGGCGCGGCCTACTACGCCAAGCTGTCGGCGGCGCTGGGGCTGGACGAGGAGGTTCTGGCGCTGCTGCCCGCCGCGCTGCCGCCCTTTGCCCTGGCGCTGCAGATCATTCGTGAAAATCCCCATCGGGCGGAGGCCGAGCGGCTGGCCGCTTCCGGCCGCGATCTTCAGGCGATCGACCGGTACGAGGCGCATCTCGCCGTCTTCCCGCACGATGTCGAGGCGATCCGCGGCCTGTGCCAGGCGCTGCTGCGGCAGGAGCGGCCGGGCCGCGCCGCTGCCCTCCTGGCCGGGCTGCGGCAGGCCGGCCGTGCCGGGGCCGCCGAGCTCGGCCTGCTGGGCGAGGCCTTTGCCGGGCTGGGCGAAGCGGCGGCGGCCGAAGGGTGCCATCTCGCCGCCCTGGCGCTGGCGCCGGACGATGCCGTGATCGCCTGTGCCCGGCTGCGCGACGCCGTGTTCCATCCCGGCCGCACCGCCGCCGAACTGGCCGCTTTGTGCCGCGCCTGGGGCGCCGAACTCGGGAAGGCCGAACTGGGAAAGGCCGAACTGGCTGGCGACGGCTCCGCCCCGGCGGAGCACGATGCGGCGAAAGACCGGCCAGGGGACGATCGGCCCGTGGGCATCGGCTATCTGCTGAGCGCCTGCCGCGATCCGCGCGACCTGGAGGTGCTGGCGGCCGTGACGCGGGCGGTCAGGACGCCGGCGATCCGGCGCACTTTCTATGGTCTCGGGGCCGCCACCGATCCCGGCAACGGCCGGTTTGCCGGCGGCTGGGACGAATGGCGCGACATGCGGGATGTCGATCCCCTGACCCTGGCCGCGATGGTGCAGGGCGACGAAATCGATCTGCTGGTCGATACCGGCGGCCATGCCGCGCCGGTCCACCTGCTGGCCCTGGCCGGGCGCCCGGCGCCGGTCCAGGTCTCCTGGCTCGGCAATCCGGTGACCCTCGGCCTTGGTCCGATCGATGTCGAGCTGTCGGGCGACCCCGACACCTCGAACCCCGATGGTCGGGATGGCGTTTCGCAGGTTCGCGCCGCGCCGCACGGCCTGTACTGCTACGCCGTCCCGGCACCGCCGTCCGGCGACCGGGGCGATGCCTGGGCCGGCGGGTCGGGCATGGTGACGTTCGGTGCCGATGTCGCGCTGGCCCAGCTTCACGAGGATCTGGTGGCGTGCTGGGCGGCGATCCTGACCGAACTTCCGAATGCCGTGCTGGCGCTGCGCGACCGCAACTTCGCCCTGGATGGGGTGATTGACCGGCTGGCGGCGCGGTTCGCCGATGCCGGGATCGCCGGGCGGATCGAGGTGGTCCGGGCCGATCCGGCCGGCTTCTGGCCGCAGGTCGACATCGCCCTGGCCCCCTTCGTGGCGGCCGCTCCCCATGATGCCGCGGCGGCTTTGGCCGCCGGCGTGCCGGTGGTCGCCCTGGCCGGGACGGACGGGCACCGGCGGCAGGCCGCCACGCTGCTGCGCCATGCCGGCCTGCCCGAACTGACGGCGGCGGACGAGGCGGGTTATCGCGCGGCCGCCCTCGGACTGGCCCGGTCGACGGCGGCCCATGCCGCCGCCGCGGCGGCAGTCGCCCATGCCGTGGCGTCCTCGCCGGTGTTCGATCCGCCGCGGTTCGCGGCGGCGCTGGACGAGGTGCTGATCGATCTGGTCCGGGAGCCGAAATGATGGAGGGTGAGTCGATCCCCGGGACCGCAGCCGCCGGGCTTGAACACCGGGCCGAGCGGTCGCGCGCCGCGCTGGCCGAGCGGTTCCCCGCCCTGGCGCGGCTGCTGGCATCGCCGCCCGCCTCTCTGCCGGTGATCGAAGATGACGAGATCATCGACATCGATCTCGGCACACGGCGCCTCTACGAGGGCGATGGCCGTGCCGTCGCCGCCGATCAGGTCGAGGCCTACATGGCCAAGCCGCTGCGCTTCTTCGTGCTCGATCTGAGCGGCACGAACAGCGGCAGCCCGGTTTCGGCCGGGATGGTGAAGCACCTGAATGCCGAATGCGCGCGCCTCGGCATCGCCTTCGACAGTCTCGACGCCAAGCCGCATTACGATGGCGGGCTGCTGATCGTTCTCGGCCTCGGCCTCGGCCACCATCTCCGGCCGCTGATCGAGCGCACCCGGGCCGGCCATGTCGTGATCCTCGAGCCCCAGGCGGATTTCCTGCGACATTCCCTGGCGGCGATCGACTGGCCGGATCTGCTCGACTGGGCGGATCAGCGCGACTGCACCCTGACCCTCACCCTGCCCGACAGCCCCGATGCGGCGATCGCGGCGATCCACGCGATGATCAACCAGGCCGGGGCGCCGCTGATCGACGGCGCCTATGTGTTTTTGCACTATCCGGCCCTGATGCTGACCGAGCTGCGCGACCGGCTGCACAACTTCATCGATCTGTCCTATGTCTCGCGCGGGTTCTTCGAGGACGAGCTGCTCATGGTGACCAACACCATGAGAAACCTGACCCGCCACCGCTTTCGGCTGATCGATGCCCGGCTGAAGCCGGCCCGCGACGAGCCGGTGTTCATCATCGGGTCCGGCCCGTCGATCGACGAGGCGATCGGCCATGTCAAGCGGCTGCGCGACCGCGCCATCGTGTTCTCCTGCGGCACCGCGCTCAAGGTCTGCCTGAAGCACGGCATCGTGCCGGATTTCCACTCCGAACTCGAGAACGGACCCTGGACCTTTGAGAGCCTGACCACCACGGCCGGGCCGGAGGTTCTTGGTCAGATCGCATTGATCGGGTCGTTGAGCATCGATCCGCGCGATCCCGCGCTGTTCGAGCATCGGTTCCTGTTTTTTCGAGAAGGTCTGAGTTCCACCCGGATGCTGGCGCCGCCGAAGACCGAGCTGTTCGGCGTGGCGCCGACCGTGGCCAACACCGCCTTGCGCACGGCGATCGCTCTCGGATTCACCCGGTTCTATCTGTTCGGCGTCGATTGCGGATCGAAATCGCTTGAAAGAAAGCACTCGGTCGATTCGCTTTATCACAGCATGGACAAGCTGAAGGCGATCGATGCCGGGATTACGATGGGTTATACGATCCCCGGCAATTTCGGCGGCACGGCCAGGGCCAACTGGGTGTTCAATTTCAGCCGCACCAATCTTGGCGGCCTGTTGACGACCTACAACGTGACCGCGTTCAATTGCAGCGACGGGGCGCGGATCGACGGCGCCGTGCCCAAGGTGCCGGCGGCGGTGACCCTGTCCTCCCCGGTGATCGACCGCGCGGCGGTCAAGGCGGCGATCCGGTCGCTCTGCCGCTCCTACGAGCCCGGCGAATTCCTGGGCGACCGGTCGATCGACCCTTGGCGCGAGGAGGCCCGGCGCTTCTTCGACGACGCCTTCGCCATGATCGACCGGGCCAAGGCGGAGGACCGCGACTTCATCGCCTTCTGGTCGCGGATTTCCGCCTTTTTCAAAGGCATCGGCAACGACTATTCCGGCGTCCATCACATCGTCCGCGGCTCGGCGCTGTCCATTCCGAAGATCGGCATGTTCTTCGGCCACCGCATCCGCGACGAGGCGTTGCGGCATGCCATGTTCCTCAGCTTCATCGACAAGTACCGGGAAACGTTCGAATTCATGCGCGACGAGACGCTGAAACTGTTCGACGCCGTCGAACGGGACCTCGCAGAGCCGGCCGTTCGGTGACCGCCCGGCCCGCAGCACCGCAAGGGTGTGCCGGTTGCATGGCGGCCTGATTTTTGCATTTCTTTTGGTGGTTCGAGACGTTCGACCCCAGGCATCGGCGGTACCGGCGTGAGGCAGGCTGTGGTCAATGCCGCGCCGGATCAGGGAGAGCGGCCATGAGCATTTCCGGAGTGGCGGGCCTGCTGAGCACGTTCTCCAGCAGCAGCGGATCGTCGGTCTTTGGTACCCTTGCCAGCGCGCCGACCACGGCCGTGTTCGACTCGATCCTGCAAAACCAGAAGGTCGAACTGACCAGGAATCGCATCTTCAACGAGGTCGGGCTGCGCCTGCAATACATCCGCGAAGGCACGCTGGCGCCGGACGCCGACTGGGAAAAAATTGCCGGCTTCTTTGCCGCCACCGGGCAGCCTTTCGCCGTCAGCCTCAATGACAAGGGCCAGGTAGAGATTGCCCATCAGGCAGACTCCGACCTTGGCCGGTTCACCGCCGATCAGCAGCGCCGCCTGAAGATCGCCTTCGACGAGCTGGCGGGCCTGGCCGGCAAGGTTCAGGCCAATGCCCAGAACCGGACGCTGGTGGAAAAGCTGGAGGGCGCGGGCGTGGTGCTGGAAGGCATCCGATCCGGCCAGCTCGCCGCCGCGCCCGGCTGGGAGACGGAGGCCAGCCATCTCGCCGCGCGCAAGACCCCGTTCAAGGTCGTGCTCGACGGCAAGGGCGAATTGTCGGTGCTCGACCAGAGCCGGACCGACCTGCCGGAGGTTCCGGACTACCAGAAGCCGCTGCTGCGGGCGGCGATCGCCGAATTGAAGCAGGTGATCAGCACCGACACCGGCACCAAGGACTGGCATTTCGAGGCGCTGTCGCTGGCCGGGTTCGGCATCGGCTTCCATCTCGATATCGACCGCACGACCGGCCGGATTCTGGTCAAGACCCAGACCGGGTCCGACATCGTGCCGGATTTCCTGCGCGAGGACCCCTATCCGGATCTCGATCGCGGCCTCGATGCCCAATGGAAGCGCGATGCTGCGGCGCTGATCGAGGCCGGCAAGGGATTCTTCCTCGACTTCGACCCGGCCGGCCGGATGGTGGTCAAGGAAAACGCCGGCCCCAACATCATCCAGTACAACCAGCCGAAAAACATTCTCCCAGCCAGCGCCGCGCTGCTGGTGTCGATGCTGGCCTGATCCGGATGCCGGCCCGAGCCGAGGGGTAGGCCTTGAGCGCGGGTCCGCGGCGGCGGCACCGGCGGCCCATGCCGTAACCGGCCGGGCGCCGCCGCAAGACTCGCCGCTATCTCAGGAAGTTGACCAGGCTCAGATCCTTGATCTTGACCGAGAGTTCGTACATGGCCTGGATCTGGATCTGGAACTTCTGATAGCTCACGATCGCCTGGGCCGGGTCGGCCTCTTCCAGCTTGGCGATGAGCGGCTGCTCGACCTTGAGCATGTTGCGGTGGGTTTCGGCCGCGTTGTTCAGCATCACCTGGGCGCTGCTGGTCCGGATCTGGACGTCCTTGAGGTCGCCCTTGGCCTGCTCGATGATCTGGCGGGCCGAGGTCATGGCATTGGCGTAGTCGACCTCCGTGAAGTCGCCGTGAGGCGGGTTGGCGACCGGAATCTCGGCCGGCAGCGACGCCACGATGTGGATGCCGCGCAGCAGCTTTTCGAAGGCCGGTTCGGCCGCGGAGAAGCCGACCGGAACCTCGATGTCCCGCCCGGCGCGGAGTTTCAGCCCGGCGGCGACCGAACCGTCATCCGCGACGCCCGGACCGCCGCGGTAATAGAGCGCGCGGTAGCCGTCAGCCACGGCATCATACGGGGCGGAGGAACCGAACTTGCCCGATGCTGCCGCCGTGAAGGGCGGAACGTTGAAATAGCCGGTCGGCAAGCCGAGGCCCCAGATGTCGTCGTCGAGGGGGTCGTCGTCGAACCGGACCGGCGGCGAATCGGTATCGAGACCGCCGAACGCATAGGCGTCGCCGCTCTGCGTGTTGAGCAGGCTGATCACCTGCTGCAAATATCCCTGCGCCACCTGCTTGCGCGATTGGGGCGTCTCGGTGGTGTTGGGAACCAGCAGCCGCTGCATCTCCACCGCGATATCCGAGAGGCTGTCCAGCGCCTTGCCGGTGACGTCCAGGCGGATCTGCGCCGTGTCGATGTTGGACAGGTACTGCTCCCGCGCAGCCGTCGTCGATTTCAGCGAGATCAGTTGGATGGCCTGCGGCTGCTCGGCAAAGGATTGGGCCACCTTGCCGGTGCTGATCTGGGCTTCGAGCCGGGCCATGCGGTTCTGGGCGCGCTCCAGATACAGCATGATCGAATCGAACCGGGTCGAGGTTCCGATCATCATGGCTTGGTCATCCTGTGTTGGGCCTGGGTTTGGCGATCGGGTCCGCCAGCATCGATGAATCTCGGCATAATAGTTAAGCAAAGGACGTGCCACAAAGCCCCGACCGGTTCGGAAGCTCGTCTGTTCGGATTTCTCCCGCCAGTCCGAAGAGTGCCGCACGACAGAGTCTCCGGCTCAAAAAGGCCGCCTCACCAGCCCGTACGAAACCCTGACCCAGCGGAGCCGATGATCCGTAGCGGTCGGCACAGAAAATTACTTAAAGTAGAGCTATTTCATGATGGCTCTATCTTAACCTATGGGCGATTGATCGATACCCTGCGATCTTGGCTCCCGCTCA
>CAZTNV010000004.1:0-15746 GCA_964615535.1 uncultured Mycobacteriaceae bacterium
TCTATCTTAACCTATGGGCGATTGATCGATACCCTGCGATCTTGGCTCCCGCTCAACCGGACCGGCTATATATTTCCATCGGTAAGAATTTTTATGCATAAAGCCTAGGTGCAGATTGCCGAATTGAGTAACACAGCTTAAAATGTATCTCGTTCGGCCATGATGATTTAGACCGTTTTTCTATAATGACAAAGGCTGTTTTTCACTCTAATTGGTTCAAATCGAGCGAGTCAGCTAAAGCAATTCTCGCAAACCCGATCAATCGTGCGGGAACGGTACCCTCGATCGGACATCCGACTGAAAAAGGTTTAGAAACTCCAGTGGCTTGTGGTTGAATCCCGGTGGCGGGCTGCGCTGAGGACACCGGATGGCCCGGCCCGGGATCACCCGCCCCACCCATGACCGCAAAGGTCCGAGGCAAACGAACGACATGACCGATGCGAAACGGGCCGTTGTCGCGCCGCCTTTGCCGGAGCCGCGGGAGCCCGCCGCTGACACGCCTGCCCGGCCGCTGCCGCGCTCCGGCCGGTCCGCGCCGGGACAGCCGGGCGGTCGATCGCCGCAACCAGAGCGATGCCGTTCCGATCGGACTCGGTGGAGCCGTCGACGTCATCGCCGGCAACGCGTCGCTTGCGCCCCGGTTGATGCAGCGTTAGGATTTCTAATGGGCGTGGCATGTGCGCGAAATGCCGGGTGCCTGCAAAAGCGGGGACCTGATTACCAACTGGCTGTTTCTGTTCCATTTCTCTGGTGCGCTGGTCAACCGGACAGGTGCCCGGCAGCGACCGGAGAGTCGAAACAAATCTGCCGTCGATTTCAACCTCGTCATTGAATTTTGGAGATGTCCAATGAAAACCAATCGAAAGCGGGTCCTGGTGACCGGGGGCGCCGGCTTCCTTGGTTCCCACCTGTGCGAGGCGTTGCTGCGCGCCGGAAATGAAGTGATCTGCGTCGACAATTTCTACACGAGCACCAAAGATAACATAGTGCATTTGTTAAGCAACCCGCATTTCGAGGTGCTCCGCCACGATGTGACGTTCCCGCTCTTCGTCGAGGTTGACCAAATCTACAATCTCGCCTGCCCGGCATCGCCGATCCATTATCAGACCGACCCGGTGCAGACGGTCAAGACCAGCGTTCACGGCGCCATCAACATGCTGGGCCTGGCCAAACGGGTGAAGGCCCGAATCCTCCAGGCCTCGACCAGCGAGGTTTACGGCGATCCGGCGATTCACCCCCAGGTCGAAAGCTATTGGGGCAACGTCAATCCGATCGGCCCGCGCTCGTGCTACGACGAGGGCAAGCGCTGCGCCGAAACGCTGTTCATGGATTATCACCGGCAGCACAAGGTCGATATCCGGATCGCCCGGATCTTCAACACCTATGGCCCCCGCATGCATCCGAACGACGGCCGTGTGGTGTCGAATTTCATCGTCCAGGCCCTGACCGGCGAGCCGTTGACGATCTACGGCGAGGGGCAACAGACGCGCAGCTTCTGCTATGTCGCCGATCTGATCGACGGATTGATGCGCCTCATGGCGGCGCCGAAGGACTTTACCGGGCCGGTCAATATCGGCAATCCCGTGGAGTTCACGATTCGCGAGCTGGCGGAAATGGTCATCGAGCTGACCGGATCGAAATCGCCGATCATCAACATGCCGCTGCCGGTCGATGATCCGCGCCAGCGCCGTCCGGACATCGGCGTGGCAAGCCGTGTCCTCGGCTGGCAGCCGCGCACCCCGCTGCGGACGGGATTGCAGTCGACCATCGACTACTTCGCCCAGTTGGAACTGCCGCTGGCCGAGGCTGCCGAATAGGCCCGGCGGTTGGATGATGGGGACTTCGGGTTGCGTGGCGGGCCGGGATGGCGCTGGCGAACCGGCTCCCACGAACCCGGCCCGCCAAGGCAGCACGGCGGTGGCCGGGAGCCGGCCGGCGGTTCAAAACCGTGAGATCACGCCCACGGTCACCTGATTCACGGTGAATTCGGCGGACTCGACATTCGAAAAGCGATTCTGGTGGCGCACGCGCGCGAACAGAGAAACCCGCCGCGTCAACGCATACTCGGTGCCGATCGAGGCCGTGACCGTATCGTCAACCTGGTTGAAGCTCTCGAAATCATCGTTGACATAGCTGAGATCGGCCCGAAGGCTCCAGTCGGGCCGCAGCTCATGCCGCGCCACCAGGGCGAACTGGGTGCTGATCCGGAACGAATCGTTCGATTCCGAAGGGGGGCGCTCCTCGCGCCGTACGATGCCGGTCAGGACAGTCCGTGGCGTGACGGCCCAGGATACGGTGCCGCGGGCAGCAAAGGCAGTCGTATCGTCGTTGAACTCCGGATCGCGGAACGCCTGCCGGGTCAGGCCGACAGCGACATCGCCATCGATCGTCCGGCCGAGCTCGAAGCGGGTCCCGGCCAGGGCTTCGATGGTGTCATAGTTTTGCGTCAATCCGGTGTTTCGCTCCGGCTCGTCGAAATCCCGATACGTATACAATAACTCCAGATAGGGCTCCAGGACGGCGGACACCGTATAAGACCACCGTGTGGCAAGCTGAAAGTCGGTGCGGTCGAGATCGTCGTTTTCCGCTGCCCGATAATCGGTATTGCGTATCCTGCCCGTCAGCCGAAGCTGCAGACGATTGAACCGATGAGCGTAGCTGGTCTCTACGGCCGCTACGTCGAATCCGCGGCGCACCCGGCGATCGCTGTCGTCCGGATCTTCCGATAGCCGCTCAAAAGACGCGGAGCCGCCCACCGTGTTGCGCCGGTCGATGTCGACGGCGCCGCCAAACCTTGCCGAAAAATCGTTCCGGTCGAACTCCGAATTGTCCAGATACCGGCGGATATCGGCGGCGACCTGCCCGCCGAACCGGTAGACGGGAGACGTCGTCAACACCAGTATTGCCGGACGGATTGAGACGAAAAAGTCGGAAATGGCCTGATTGTCTGTAAAGATGTTATCGTCGAACGTCAGATCGAGGGTCAGCCTGGGCAGAACGATGAAGCCGGGCCCGCGGATGCCGAGCGCATCTTGCGGCAGGCGGCCGAGTCGCTCGAAAGGCGACAAATTCGGTAACGAATCCGGTGTTTCCTGCGCGGCAAGCGGCAAAGGCGCGAGAGCTGCCCACAGCAACGCCAGGACTGTGGCCGGCCGACGGTCGAACGCCAATATCGGGGTCCTTTCCTGGGAAGGCCTGGTCCGGTTGCCGCGCCCCGGCGCCATCCGATCGATGCCGAAAGCGGGAACGGACTGTCTGATCAGGCGAGATCGTGAGATCAAAACAATCGTTCGACGACGACGATGGTATCTCCAGGCTGCACCAGGGCCAGGGTTCCGGCACGGCCCTCGATGACTCGGCCGTCTACCTGACGAAGAACCTGGAACTCATCGGTGTTGGCCCGAAACGTGAAGCCGCCGCCGATCGCAACGGCGGTCAGCGTGGTCATCCCGCTGACGAAAGGATACTGTCCCGGCCGGAGGACTTCGCCCAGAATATAAAATGGCCGGTATTGTATTATTTCCGCGCTGACGCTCGGCTCGACCAGGAGATCGCGTTGCAGCGCCTGCTCGATGCTGGTCTCCAGGTCATTGGGCGTAACGCCCCTGGCGGCGATCGGCTGGAGCAGCGGCATCGAAATCATGCCCTGGTCATTGACGCCGTATTCGCCCGACAGTTCCGGCAGCCCGAAAACCACAAGTCTCACGCGGTCGCCGCTGTCCAACCGATAGGCTTGGGACTCGACGGAATCGATCGGCGGCAGCGTGCTGAGGCGGGAGGTGCAACCGCTGCTTCCGGCCAAAACGACCAGCAGGATCGTCAGGAGTCTAAGCATATACATCCACCACAACCTATTCTAAAAATCATCTGCCACGCCAATTGTACACAGTTTCAGGAGATTTCAACTATTCATTATATAGGAATCGCCACCCTTCTTCCGTATTAGACCGGCCCCCCGGCGCTGCCGGGCTCATTCCGAACCGCTCTCGCCTCGCAGGAGCCAACCACCGGCATCGGTCCGGCTCGGCGGCCACGGACGATCGGCGCAAATAACCGGCATGCGGCGAAAGTTGTCAAGACCCTCGGAAAGTCAGGATTTCGGGAAGAGTCCCGGGTCCCGGGACCGCTGCGGCCCCCGCCCTCACGGATCGCGGCATCGGTCCGCGAGCGGCGGGACGGCTCAAGAATCAAGCGGTGCGATGTCGCAATTTCAATCAAAAAGAGCAGATCGGGGCGGGAACGGCAGCTTTCTTCACCGCTTCGCCGACGCTCCAAAGGCGAAGCGCAGGCAAGTCCGGCACCTCCCCAGCATGGTGATGCTGCACCTGCCACCGAATAAGAGTGATCGACTCTCGACTATACAGTCGGCCATATTGACAGACATCGCCAATTTATCCAAGGTTATTGCTTCGGAAAAGGTGGTATAGGCGAAGGGAGTATTCCGACCCTCATAATTTGTGATTTGCCGGCCCGGATTCATTGGTACGTTTACGACCGACAGACTATTCCAACCTTTCACCCTAACTCAAAAGGCGGATTCCGTGGATCGCTTGCAGCCTGACAGCGGTAATCGACAATTATCGGCCCCTGACTCTGAGCTGTCTCAGATTTCCATTCCCGATGTCATCCGGGTGCTTTGGCGGCGGAAATTCCTGCTGGCCGGCACGGGTGCTGCAATCCTGAGTCTGGCGGTCTGGCTCATCCTGCAGATTCCGCATCAGTACACGGCAACGGCTCATCTGATGATCGATCCCGTTCGCCAGCAGGTCATCGAACTCGGAAGAACGGCTGAGGAAACCCGCATCACCGACCAGAGCGTGGATGACGAGATCGAGGTCTTGCGCTCTCGGACCCTGGCCCTGGCCGTCATCGAGGAAGCCGATCTCGATCGCAACCCGGCCTTCAATCCGCTGCTGGTACCGGAACAGGCGAGCGCCGGCGGACTCATCGATTTCGGGTCGATCTTCCAGTCGGTGGTGGCTTTCTCGATGGCGGGCGAAGCCGCTGACGGGGGCAGTGCGGGGCCGGGCGAAGAGTCTTCGGCACTGTCGCCGGAAGCGATCGAGGCCGAGCTGGTCGACCTGTTTCTGGACGAGCTGAGCATCCGCCAGATCGGCAGATCGCGAGCGATCAGAATTTCCTTCTCCTCGCAAGATCCGGAACTGGCCGCCCGGGTTGCCAACGCCGTCGCCGAACGCTACGTCGCCCTCCAGCTCGAGCAGGAGCGCAACTCGGTCACCCAGACGAACCAATGGCTGAACGACAGTCTGGCGGGGTTGCGGAATACCGTGGAGGCGGCCGAGGGAGAGGTGGAGAGATTCCGGGCCTTGTCCGTCGTGGACGGCCGCAATCCCGAGACGATTCAGCAGCAGATTTCCGGTCTGAACGAGCAGATCATAACGGCGAGAACGGATTACGAGACGGCCCGGGCGGAGCTGGACAGCGTCGAGCAGATCGTTCGACGCCGCGGCCTGGGCGCCGTCTTCAGCGTGGCCCCGTCCGACCTGGCCGACACGCTGCGGACGCAGCAGGTTTCACTGCTTCAACGTCAAGCCGAGCTGTCGCAGCGGTTCGGTCCGAATTATCCGCTGCTGGTCGCGGTCAGGGCGGAACTCCAGGAAATGGCCCGGCGGCTGGACGCCGAAGCCGGCGGCCTGATCGCGGCCATGCGCAACACTGTGGCCGTTGCCGAAGCCCGTCTCCGCTCGCTCGAGACATCCCTGGCCGAATTGCAGCAGGCGCTTGCCGAGATCAACCAGCGCGACGTGCAACTGCGCGCGCTGGAGCGCGAGGCTGCCGCCAACCGCGAAATCCTGGAAGCCACGCTCGACCGCTTCCGGTCGTCCGAGCAGGTCAGTTACCGGCCCAACGCCCAGATCCTGTCGCACGCGGTCGTGCCCGCGGAGCCGTCTCGTCCCAACAAGCTGTTCCTGCTGATGGGATCGGCGGTTGGTGCGCTGATGATCGGATTTGCCGCGGTGTTCGGGGCCGAACAGATGGAACGGGGCCTGCACAATCCCGCGGCCGTCGACAAGCATCTTCAGTTGCGCACGATCGCTCTGGTTCCCGATCTTGGCCGCAGATGGGGCCGCAGATGGGGCGACAACCTGCATGCCCTGGAGTCTGCCCCGACCGATCGCAGGGTGATCTATACCGAAAATCTGCGAACCCTGGCCACCGTTCTCACCCTCAAGCAGGGCCAGGGCGATCGGACCAACACGATTCTGCTCACTTCGGCCGAGCCGGGCGAGGGCAAGACCACGCTCGTCGTGGCTTTGGCAGAAACGATGCGAAGGGCCGGAAAATCGGTCGTCATCATCGATTGTGATCTGCGGCAACCGGAGGTCCATGTCCGGTTGGCGGTCCCCAACAGCCTGGGCGTCGGCGCCTACGTTCGCGAAAACGCGGCCTTCGAGGAGGTCGTGATGCGCGGCGACGGCGCCCGCCCGGCCGTCATCCCCGCCGGGCCGCAATGCGACGATCCGCAGCACATCCTGCAGTCGCCCCGGTTCCGGCAAATGCTCGACCAGGCCGGTGCGGCATTCGACGTCGTGCTGCTCGACACCCCGCCGGTTCTGCCGGTCGGCGACGTTCGTGCCCTCGCCCCGCTGTGCGGTCAATGCGTGCTCGTCGCCAAATGGCGCACCACCCCCCGAGCGGCCGTCGACAGCGCCGTGCGGATATTGCGCGATGCCGGTGCCTCCCTGTCCGGCGCCGTGCTCAACCGCGTGAACGTGCGGACCTACGGCAATTTCGCCGAGGCCGGCTCCGGCTACGATCCGTTCAGCTACCGGCGCTATTATCGCCGGTGAGAACCGGGCCGGGTCTGGTAATCTGGCCGCCGTCCCTGGCAGGACGGGCGGGAGGCGCCGGCCCCGGGGCCGGGCATGCCGACCCGCCTGCGGCGCCGGTTTCCGGTTCTGCCGGATGATTCCGGCCGGATGGGTCCGGCGGGGGCGCATCTGAAAGGCCAGCCCCGGTGCGGATCGACCTGCGGATCAACCGAGTCCAGCTCGCCTTCGCCCATGACCTCGTCGTCGCCGGCCTGTCGGTCGGTGCGGCGATGTATCTGCGCCTGGGCGGCCGGCTGTTCGAGGACCCCTACTGGACCGGCCTGCTCTACGGCACGCCGGTGTTCGTCGCGATCTGCGCGGTCACGTTCCGCGCCTGCGGCCTGTATCAAGGGGTCTGGCGCTACGCCTCGCTGCCCGATCTGCTGACCATCGCCAAGGCGGCGACGCTGGCGATCCTGGTGTTCATCCTGGCGATGCTGCTGCTCACCCGGCTGGACCCGGTGCCGCGCTCGATGCCGGCGATTCACTGGCTGGTGCTGGTGTTCATGCTGGGCGGGCCGCGTCTGGCCTATCGCCTGTTCAGGCTGCGCGGCCTCGGCCCGCTGGCCGGTTTCGACGAACGCAACCGGGCCGCGGTGCTGCTGGTCGGTGCCGGGGATGCCGCCGAGCTGTTCATCCGCTCCACCACGGCCGACCGCGACGCCGCCTATCGGGTGGTCGGCATCCTGGACGGGCGCGGGCGGCGGGCGGGTCAGGCGATCCACGGCGTGCCGGTGCTGGGCCCGCCGGCCGAGCTGGCCCGGCTGCTGGCCGGTCTGGCCCGGCGCGGCATCCACCCCGGTCAGATCATCGTCACGGACCCCGCTCTGGCCGGCGGCGGTGCCGGCATCCGGGCCCTGGTCGCGCGCGCCGAGGCGGCCGGCCTGACGGTCTCCCGCCTGCCCAGCCTGACCGAGTTCAAGGGCGCGGTGCAGGACGGCAGGGTCGAGCTGCGGCCGATCGCGCTCGAGGATCTGCTCGCCCGCCGCCAGACCTGCCCGGATGCCGCGGCCCTGGCCGGGCTGATCGCCGGGCGCCGGGTGCTGATCACCGGGGCCGGCGGGTCGATCGGCGGCGAACTGACCCGGCAGATCGCGGCCCTCCGGCCGGCTGCGTTGACCCTGGTCGACAACGGCGAGTTCAACCTCTATGCGATCGCCCTGACGCTCGACGAGCAGGCGCCCGGCCTGCCCCGGCGCGCCGTGCTGTGCGATGTGCGGGATCGCGACCGGGTCATGCGGCTGTGCGCCCAGGCCCGGCCGGAGCTGGTGTTCCACGCCGCCGCGCTGAAGCATGTGCCGATGGTCGAGCTCAACCCGGCCCAGGGCGTGCTGACCAATGCCATCGGCAGCCGCAACGTCGCCGATGCGGCGCGCGCCGCAGGGGCGCTGGCACTGGTGCGGATCTCGACCGTCAAGGCGGTCGACCCGGCCGGCATCCTGGGTGCGACCGCGCGGCTGGCGGATCGCTATGCCCAGGCGCTCGATCTGGCGGGCGACGGCACGCCCGGATCGACCCGCTTTCTGACCGTGCGGCTGGGCAACGTTCTGGAGTCGAGCGGATCGGCCATCCCGCTGTTCCAGCGCCAGATCGCGCGGGGCGGACCGCTGACCGTGACCGATCCGGACGCCCGGCGCTACTTCATGACGACCGGCGAGGCGGTCGAACTGGTGCTGCACGCCGCGGCCGACGGCCTCGACCGGCCCGGCGAACGCGGCCGGGTCGTCGTGCTCGACATGGGCGAGCCGATCCGCGTCCTCGACCTGGCGCGGCAACTGGTCCGGCTGAACGGGCTGCGGCCGGAGATCGACGTGCCGATCGTGGTCACCGGCCTGCGGCCGGGCGAAAAGGCCGGCGAGGCGCTGCTCGATGCCGGCGAGACGGCAATGGTTGCCGGGGCCGCCGGCACCCTGGTCGCCCGGTCCCGGCCGGCCGGCACGGCACAGCCGGCCGGTGCGGCGCAGCCGATCGGTCTGGCCATGCTGCAGCGCGGCCTGGACGAGCTGGCGGCCGCGGCGCGGCGCGGCGACGAGGCGACCCTGCGCCGCCTGATCGCCCATTTCGTTCCCGACATCGCACCGGCCGCGCCGGCCAAGCCCGAATCCGAGCGCCGGACCTCATGACGCCGGACCTCATGACGCCGGACCTCATGACGCCGGACCTCATGACGCCGGACAGGGCGACTATGGCATCACGATGACGGCAGCGGGCCGCCCGGCCGGGCAACCGCTCCGCCGGCGATCGGGGGGGCGGCGATCGGGGGGGCGGCGATCGGGGGTCCCGCGACCGGCGCGTCCGGAACCGTCTCGGGCCGGCGCACCGTCGCGCCGGCCAGGAACACCACCGCCGACCACGCGAAGAACAGGCCTTCGGTGTGGTCGAGCAGCGGGGCATTGAACAGGCCGGCGGCCGCGATGGCGGCGACCGCCGCCCGCGCCGTCAGGCGATCGCACCGGCCGGGCAGCCGGGCGGCCGAACGCCAATAGGCGCAGAACAGCGCGAGCAGCAGGATCGGCCCCGGCGCGCCGAGCTGGGCGGCGATCAGCAGGAACTCGTTGTGCGGGTTGGTCGTGGCGACCATGTCGGTGCCGGCGACCTGCCGGGCATAGGCCGGGGCGAAACCGCCGGTGCCGTGGCCGAACACCGGGCGCTCCGCGATCACCCGCAGGCCGTTCACCCAGAATTCGAGGCGCAGGCCGACCGAGGTCTCCTGCGCCTCGCCGGGCTCCCAGGCGCTCAGCTCCTGGGCGACCATGCCGGCCCGGCGCTGCAACGGCGTCGATCCGGCATAGACCGCGGCCAGCACCAGCACGGTGCCGGCCGCCAGGACGGTCAGCCGGCGCCAGCCGGCGATTCCGGCCAGCGCGACCGCCAGCAGAACCGCGAACACGACATAACCGGTCCCGCTATCGACCATGAACAGCACGTTGTGGGCGGCCAGCGCAGAGGCTGCGCCCCACGCCAGACGGCGGCCGGGGGCCGTCGCCGACCGCGCCCGCTGGAAATACAGGAACGCGCCGAACGCCATCAGGATGCTGTAGGTGATCCTCATCTTGATCACCCAGGGGCTGGTCGGCGGGCCCAGCCAGCCGGCCTCGGGCAGCAGCTCCAGCCACACCCCGTAGGACAGCAGCAGCACGGCGCCGAGCGACAGGCACAGCCCGTCGACCGCGCAACGCCGCAGCCGCGTATCGGCCAAGAGCGGCAGCAGCAGGGGAATCAGCAGCAAATCGGCATACTTCCCGAGCACCCTGACCGCCTCCGCCGGGCCCGCCGCGCTCCACAGGCAGCCCGCGGCCAGGGCGGCGAACAGCGCCAGGGCGGCGACCGCGACCGGCTGCCGCCAGGCGTCCCGCAGCCGATCCGGCAGGCTGCCGCCGGCCAGGGCCAGGCTGGCGGCCAGGCCGGCCAGGATGCTGCCGAGGCTGGTCGAGACCGGCAGGGCCAGGCCGACCAGCGCGAAGGACCAGCCGGCCAGCCGATCCGCCCCGGCCCGCAGCCGGTCGATTTCGGCGCGCGACGGCAGCCTCGGCCGGCGGGCGATCTCCGCAAGGTCGCGATGCCCTGCCCGGTTCACGCGGGCGACCGGCCGGCCGCGACGGCCGCACTCTCTTGCATCGGGATCAGACCGGTTGATGGAACCAACCAAACCATGCCCGCTCGGCCGGCGCCGATCAAGCGCCGGGTCGGCGGCCCGGCTCACGGTTCCCCCGCTCACGGTTCCCCCGCTCACGGTTCCCCGGCCTAAGGTTCAAAGCGGACGCCCCTCATCGCGCCGTTGTTGGCCTGATCGATCCGCAGGAAGAACCGCCAGAAGGCATCGATGCTGTCGATGGTGGTGTGATCCGGCCTGGGATCGTCGGCATTGCCGATGATCGCGACCAGCACGTACATTTTAAAGGGGTGCGACGGCGACGGGTCGGGATCGGCCATGCCGGCCGGCCATTTGATCTCGGGGGTGAATTTCCAGCCATGCGGGGGGATGTTGGCGACCGCGACCCCCGCCTTGACCAGGGTCCATTCGGCCGGCCTGGCCAGCTTGCCGAACGGCACGGCATAGAGATCGACCAGCGCTGCGCCCGGCATGCCGCGCCGGCGATTGTGGACCCGGACATAAATATAGGCGTCGGCGCTGCCCTTGATCTTGTCGCCAAGGTGCAGATCGGAGAGATCGGCGAAGGCGATATCCGGCGCGGCCTCCGGTGCCTGCCGCACCACGATGTCGCCGCTGCGTCCGCCCCAGGCGACCGCGCCGGCCACGCCGACATCGTCGATGCCGTCGCGCACGAACACGTCGGGCATGAACGCTTCGACATCCACGATGCGCAGCGCCGCCCGCCGCTCGGCGGCGATCAGATTGCCGGGCCTGGCGGGATCGACGACCAGCGGGGGCAGCGGCGGCGGTGCGGCCGGCGGCGGCGGCGGTGCGATGGCGTCCTGGGCATGGGTGCAGACGGCCAGCAGGGCGACCCGCGCGCCCAGCGTGGTCGGCGTCTCCCAGTCGATCCGCGCCACCACCGGCTGCGCCGGTCCGACATCCTTGATCGTGACGAAGCCGGCACGGTGCCACGGACCGCCGGCCGGGGCATTCGGAAAGGCCGCACCCCAGAAATTCGCCTGGAGATCGGGCGGCGCGGCCGGCGCATTGGCGAAATAGAGATGGACGTCCACGGCGCCGGCGACCGTTGCGCCGGTGTTGTGGACCTGGACGTAGACGAAGTTGCGCTCCCCGGCGATCAGCTTGTCGCTGCGCAATTCCTCGTCGAACTCCACCCCGTCAAGGGTTTCCTCGAAGAACGAAAAGGGCGGCGCATCGACCCGGATGTCGATCGAGCGGTCGAGCGGCATCGGGGTGCCGGGCGACAGGCGCGGATCGTCGGCCAGAACCGCGGCGCCGGCATAGGCGCGGCCGTCGTCCACCACGGTGTTGCGGATCAGCAGGCGCACGGCCGGCGTGGCGTTCGGCGCCAGATCGCATTCGAAAAGGCCGCGGCCATAGGTGGCGCAGCGCAGGAAGCGGCGCACCACGGCGCCGCCCGCATCCTTCGTCGCGCCCGGCGCGATGTCCTGGACCAGCACCAGCGGCATGCCCTGGTTCAGCGTGCGCCAGACCGGCGCCGGCCCGCCCACGGCCGGGGTGATGTTGCGCGATACGTAGACGCCGGCCAGCGTGCCGACATAGACGGTCTGCAGATCGGCCGCGCCGGTGCCCGCGGGGCCGGTCGGATCGATCACGACGCTGGTCACCGGCGCACCGAACAGCCCGTCCGCGGCGCTGCCATTGTTGGCGACGCGTCGCCAGGTCGCGCCCTTGTCGCCCGAAACGAACACCTGCCGAACCGACCGGCCGAGCGTGACCACGACAATGCTGCTGTTGGCGGCGTGCACCGCGATCCCGGAGATCCATCGCCCCTGCATGTCCGGATCGTGGAGCGAGGCGCCCCAGATGCCGCCGCCATCGGTGCTCAGGAACACCTCGCCGCGGCTGGTGCCGACCCACCAGTCGGTGTCCGGTGCGCCCGGCGCATAGGCCAGGGCGGTCACCTCCGGCTTGAAGTGATCGGGGTTGCCGCCGGCCGGCATGAAGCGCTGGAACTCCGGCAGCGGAAGCTTTTCGAATTCCGGACCGTTCTCGGACCCGATGACCGTCCCGGCCTTGGCGCGATAGGCGACGAACTGCCGGGCGACCAGCCACTGGTTCGGCCGGGTCGGATGGCCTTCCAGCTTGCCGCCGAACAGCGCACGGTGGTCGCTGTCGAAGCCGTCGGTCAGCCATTTCTGGTTCGCCACCATCTTGAGGAACGGCCGGCCGCCCTGCGGTCCGGTGCCCGGCACGTCGGGCAGCGGGTTCAACTCGTAACGTCCGCGCTCGCCGGGGCTGTCCTTGGCCAGGCTGTCCTCGTCGCGCGAGACGATGGATGCCCGGACGAGGCCCGCCTTCGAATTGTCGTGACCCTGCCAGCTCGGCAGGAAATGACGGATGTCGTTGTGCTGGAACCCGATCGCTCCGCCATCCGCGCCGAACAGGCGGTACCAGCTCGGGCCGCCATAGCCGACCCAGGTGCCGTTGTCCTGCAGGCCGCCGCCGGTGACGAAGGGATAGGTCGGATGGATGGTGACGTCGTAGAACTGGGCGGCCAGGATGCCGTGGCTGCGTTTGCGCCAGGTCCGGCCGAGATTGCGGCTCATCGAGATGCCGCCATCGTTGCCGACCCAGATCCGGCGGGGATCGGCGCGGTCGAAGAACGCGCAGTGCTGGTCGCCGTGCTGCGCCCGGTCGCCCAGATCGTAATTGGTCCAGTCGATGATCTTTTCCCAGCTCTGCCCGCCGTCCATGGTGCGGAACAGGTCGACGGTGCCGGTGATCACGATGTCCGGCCGGTCGGGATGGACCTCCAGCACCAGGTCGTAATTGGCCTGCGTGCCGTCGTCGCCGGGCCGGCTGCCGGTCTTGGCCCAGGTGTCGCCGCGATCCTTCGAGACGAAGACCGGCGAGGCGCTCTTGTCCTCCAGGCAGAACACGGCATGGACGAATTTCGGTTCGGCCTCGCACAGCGCCAGCTTGATCCGGCCCTTGCCCTGCCAGAGCTTGCCCGAATCGGTGATCGCGGCGGGAAAGGCACTGGATGCCAGTCTGGTCCATTGCGCTCCGGCGGCGCCCTTGTAGGCGTTCGTCGCACGGTCGTAGACCGCGCGATAGAGGCCGTCGCCGCGGATCGCGGCATAGACGGTGAACTCGGCCGGCGCCGCCACGGCGGAGCGGTCGCCGAAATCGATCGCGACGTCGGTCACGTCCTCGACCGGCGGCGGGGCCGCCTTGATCGCGTCCTGCGCGAACACCGGCGGCGCGCCCGGCGTGGAGCGCCACAGGCCGGTCTCGCAGGCGATCCAGGCCCGCCCCGGTTCCCACGGGTCGACCAGGATGCGCTCATAGCGCAGGGCCTTGATCGTGCCGGTTGCCGGATGATCGATCTGCGGGAGGGTCGCCCCGCCATCGGTGGACCTGTAGAGCCCGACGCCGGGGAACTGATAGGGCACCGGCTCGCCGGTTCCGACATAAAGGGTCTGCCCGTCATGGGCGAGCCCGATCGCGCCGACCGGCACCGCGACCTCCTTGCCGGTGGCCAGAAAGCCGCCCAGCGGGGTCCAGGTGTCGCCGGCATTGGTGGATTTCCACAGCCCGCCGAACGCGCTGCCGGCATAGATCGTGGCGTGGTTCTTCGGATCCTGAACCAGCGCACGGATTCGCCCGCCGATGTTGCGCGGCCCCATCGCCACCCAGGGCAGGGCCGCGCTCTGCGGATCGGCCCGCGCCGGGAGGGCGGCATGGGTCACGGCGCCGTCGAACAGGCCCGAATAGGAGCTGCTCGGGACGCCGGTCCGCGCCTCGTCGGCGGCCGCGCGCGCGTCGGGATCGTCGCGCGGTTGAAGCTCGTCGTCCGCCATCGCCGCCTCGCCTTATCCGTTCACGAAGAACCAGCTCTCGAACACCCCGCCCGGCAGGTGGGGTGCCTTGATGCCGGTCACGGCATCGAGCGCGGCCGAAAAGGGCCGACCGGTCTCATCGAACAGATGCCCGCAATGGACGCGGATCAGCACGCGCCCGCCCTGGCCGAACAGGGTCAGGACCGTCTCGGGATCGTCCTCGAGCGACCAGATCAGCAGCGACGGATCGAGCGTCGACCTGCCGTGCAGCGCGACGATGGGAGGGAGCTGCTCGAAGCGCTGTCCCGGCCGACCGGCTTCGAACCACACCTGGACGATCTGCGGCTGCCGCTCGAGCATCTCCGAACCGGGTTGCCCCGACAGCTCGAATGTCAGTTTGCCCAGCCAGTCAAGCGCATCCTTCGCCCTCACCGTCTCGCCCTGCTGCCACGATACCTGCCGGATGAACGGCGAGTCGAACCCGCTCCCCGGTCCGGGCGGGCCCGGCGGCCCGGCCGGACCAGCACTCCCGGCCGGCCCGGCGGGACCGGCGCTCCCCGGCGGCCCGGCGGGACCGGCACTCCCGGCCGGCCCGGGCGGGCCCGGCGGTCCGGCGGGTCCGGGAGCGCCCTCGGGTCCCGGCGGTCCCGGCAGGCCGGCCAGCGCCGGCCCGTCATGGTGCCAGGCGCCGAACGCGTCCTGCACGAAGCCGCCGCTGTGGCCGTGATGGCCGGCGGCGGCGAACAGCGCCGCCGGCTGGGTCAGCGTCAATCCATCCTCGCCCGCCGCGATGCTCGCCACGGCCAGGGCATCGGGACCGGGATCGCCGCCCTCCTCGGCCTCGATCGCCGCCGCGGTCGCCAGGGTGATCAGGGTCGGCGTCGTGCCGACGCGCAGCGACTCGCGGTCGGCATTGACGGCGCGCAGCACCAGCCGCCACGGCCCGGCATTTTCCGGCACGGCCAGGGCGAGCGGGGTATCGACTGCCAAACGCACGCCGCCGGGGGCGAACGCCGCGCCGGGATGCAGCGTCACCATGCCGCCCTGCAGCTCGGCCTTCAGTCCCCAGGCGACCCGGCCGAGGCCGATCGCCCGGCGCAGATCGAGCACCGCCTCGCGCAGCCGGTCCTGCATGTGCCGCATGTGATCGGCGGTGACCCGCAGACCGTCGAGGAATTGGGTTCTCGCGTCCTCGGCCATGTTCGTCATCCCGTTCGCTGGCGCCGCCCGGGCGTCATGTCGTCGAAACCACGTCGATGTCGCGCAGCGTGACCGCGCCGGCGACCCGGCCGGTCAGGCGCAGCGTCGCCGCCGCGACCGGCGGATCGAAGGCGATCGCCACCACCGCGCCCTTGGCGGTCGGCGTCACCTCCACCGTGTCGTTCGGCGCCTCGGCCAGCGCCACGGTCAGCGGCGCCAGCGGCCGGTCCCTGGGCGCCGTGCCGACCGCGCGAATCCGGCCGCGCAGCCCGGCCAGCGGCCCGCCGG
>CAZTNV010000004.1:15756-54953 GCA_964615535.1 uncultured Mycobacteriaceae bacterium
ATGGTGATGGACCGCAGGTCCGCCACCGGCGACAGCGGCCCGCCGGCGGCCTGGAACGGCGCCGGCATGGCCTGCCACGGCCCGGTCGGCGGGCCCAGGCGGACCAGATTGGCGTCGAGCGGATCGTCCGGCCCGGCGGCGCGCGCCAGGCTGCAGATCACCTCGCCGCGGCTGACCAGCAGCGCCGCCCAGGGCGGGTTGTCGTCCTCGACCGCCACCGGCTGCGGGAACGCAAAGGTGATCCAGGCCTCCGCCGCGCCGCCCTGCAGGGCCACCGGTTCGCTCGCGCCGTCGGGCAGGGCCTCGACCGGCAGCAGCAGGCCCGGCTCCCGGTTGCGCCACAGCACCACCCGCGCCTCGGCGCCGTCGGCGCCCGCGGCCAGGGGCAGACGGATGCCGGTCAGCGCCGCCAGCCCGCTTGCCGGGCGCAGGCGCAGGATCGCCGCGCGGGCCGGGGTCAGCGCCAGATCGGCCAGCACCGGCACGCCCTCGGCCCCGGCCGGCTCCGGGCCGACCGGCGGCAGCACGCGCTCCGGCGGCGGCGTCGCGGCGGCGGTGAAGCGGATCGCCTCGATCAGGCGGGTCTGGCCGGATGCGGGCGGCGGCAGCGGCAGCGGCAGATCGACCCGCCCCTCCTGCTCGAAGCCGATCACCCTGGCGCTCTCGCCGTCGAACCGCATCCGCCGGATCAGGCTGATCGATCGTGCGTGTTCGGTGACCGCCAGCGCACCCGGCACCTGGGCGGTCAGCACCAGAGTGGCGGCGATGGCCTGCGTCCCGGTCGGGTCGCCGGCAATCCCGGCCAGCGCGGCGCCGGCATGCACGATCAGCCTGCCGTCGCGGTTCCAGCCGGCATCGGTCAGCGCGTCCTCCGTGCCCGGCTGGGCCGGCGCGGGATGCGTCCAGACCGGCGCGCCGCCCTCGAGCCGGAGTTCCAGGCCCGACGGCGCTTCCGGCAGCTTGACCGACATGGCGGCGGCCAGCGCGTCGATGTCCTGCGTGCCGAGCAGCCGCACCAGCAGCCGCTCGGTGCGGATCTCCGACGGCAGGACGGCCAACTGCCCGGTCGAGGGCGCGGCCGTATTGACCGAGATCTGGGCCTGGCCGCCGGGCGTGATCGAACTCGCGATGCTCGTCACCGCATAGGCCGGCTGGGCCCTGAACTCGGTGCCGATCCAGGGCGTCACGCTCAGGATCTGCAAGGGAGCCGGAACCCGGACCTCGCTGACCGTGCGCAGCCGCCCGAAATCGATCACCACGGCCATGCCCTGGCCGTTCATCACGTCCTGGTTGGCGTCGCGCATCTGGGCGATGGCCTGGACCGCGGTGAGATCGGCGCGGCGCGCCTGGACCACGACGTCGAAGGTCCGGACCACCGCGTTGAGCGGCAGCGTCACCGGCAGCGCGGCCGAGGCGCTGCCGTCGGCCACCCGCTGGGGGTTGACGCCCAGCAGCGATGTCTGCATCGCCGCGCCGGAAAACGCCATCTCGATCATCGTTTGCGCGGCGGTGGATTTCGCGCCGAAGCTGTCGGGCGCCATGGCCGGCCTAGCGGAACGCCAGCGCGTTGCGCGCCGAGTTGAACGCCTTCTCGAAGGTGCGGTTGCCGTCGGCTTCGTTGATCTGGACGCCGGACTGCGCCAGCAGCATGGACAGTCCGGATCTCTCCGCCGCCGGCACCTCCGCTGCCGCCTCGTAGGTCAGCAGCGTCTTGCGTGCAGCGGCGTTGTTGAACACGGGGTCGATCTGGGTGATCGGCTTGCCGGCCAGATCGGCGTGCAACTCCTCGAAAATGTCGAACGGGATGCTGGATTTGGGCGCGAGCATCAGATCGACCACGGTGCCCGGCGTCACCCGGGTGCCGGGCGCGATGCTCTGGCCGATCACCCGCGGCGCCTGGCTGGGCGGGGTCGGCACCAGATCGCCGATGAACACGCCGATCTTGTTGGCGTCGACCCTGGCCGGCGGCACCTGATAGCCCTCGCGGACCACCTTGGCCCTGGCCGGCTTCGGGCTGACATCGACGAACACGAAGTCCTGGTTTCTGGTCGCCATGGCTGCCTCCGGTCTCTAGAACTCGTTTTTGTGCATCGTCGTCGTGACCTTGCCGAGAACCAGACCCACGCCTTCCAGCGCCTTCTGCGCCTCGGCCAGGGTCAGCCCGGTCAGCGGCGGGACCTCGATCGACGGCTTGACCTGCAGCGCCGCGGCGACGACCAGTTGCGCGGCGCCGCCGGGCGCCACCGGGGTGCCGGCTTCGGGCAACTGCAGCAGCACCGGCGAGGTCGCGTACTCCGCCCCCGGATTGGCCGGCGCCACGTCGCGCCCGGTCACGTCGAGCACCCGCGACACCGCGATGCCGAGATTGGCCAGCGTGCCGAGCGCCGTCTGGAGCGTGCCGCCGAACACCGCCGGCATGACCGCACCGCTGGGCGTCATGGTCAGGGCGACCAGGCCGGGGCTCGGCACGGTGACCGAGGTGCTGGCCGGGGTGAAGCCGGGTGCCTCGGCACGCACCGTGTAGACGCCCGGCGTCAGGCCGGCGAAGACGTGCCGGGTGCCGGGCGGGACCGGCGCCACCGCCTCGGCCGTCAGGCCGTCATCGCGCACCGCGGTCACCCGGATCTTCAGGGGGTCGATGCCGGTGTTGGTCACGGTCACGCCGAGGCTGGTCGCCTCGCTCGTCTCCACGTGCTGGATGAGCGCCGCGAGCGCCGTGACGATGTCGTTCCAGGCCTGGGCCGTGACCGGCTCGCCGGGTTGCACGGTCTTGGCGATGAAGGGAACTATGGCCATGTGCTCGGCGCTCCTCTTGCCTGTCGCGCACTCGATGGGAAACCGGTCCGCCGGTGCCGCATCGCCTTATCCTCCCGCTTCCTGGGGCCCGGCCCACAATGCGGTGCCGGAGCGCAGCCGGTCGATCGGATCGCCGGGCGTGCCGCCGTCCCCGCCCAGCACGGCCTGGCCCAGAATCCAGTGCTCCTCGATGAAATCGACCGCCACGGCGACGCCGGCCGGGCGGAACCGGTCGATGGCGCGGGCCACCCGCTGGCGGGTGTCGCCGGCCTCGGGATCGTCCGCCATGCGCCGGAAGCGCGCCGGGATGATCAGCCGCACCGCGAAGGCGCGATGCTCCAGCCAGGACAGCGACAGCTCGGCGGCCGGTTCCTCCGCGGGCGCGAACACCGATCCGCCGGCGAAGGCGATCCCGGTCCTGGGCGCCACCCGGCGCACCGAAAACGCCTCGGCCGGCCCTTCGCGCAGCGAGAAATGCCCCTGCTGGACGAAAAACGCCATGCGGGTCTCGCCGATCGCCACGCCGGGCATCGCGATGCCGTCGCCGGCCTGCGGGAACGCCGCGTCGCGATCGAGCGCCCCGGCCGGCAGCGTCTCCACGAAGCGGGCGCGCCGCGCCGGATCGGCGCCCGGCCCGTCGAACACGAAATCGGCGCCCGGCCGCAGATCCTCGCCCGCGAAGCAGGCGCCCTGCCAGGAATGGGCCAGCGCGGTGACGTCGGCCGTGCCGAGCAGGACCCGCCCCTCCTCGGTGAACTCCAGGATCTCCCCGGCCGGCACCGCGCCGGCGAAGCCGACGCCATGACCCTCGTCGCGGTTGACGATCATCGGCCCGATCGTCCGGTCGGCCTGCCCGGTGACCCGGATGCGCAGCCGCTCCCGCTCGAAGCCGCGGCGCAGCACGGCGAACCGCTCGCCGTGCCGGCGCGGCACCGGGTCGGTGGCGTTGCGCCAGACCGGGTTCTCCTCGATGCCGAGCAGCTCCTCCGCCGCCGGCAACGGCTCCGATACCACCGAGCCCGGCTGCCCGCCGGACCCCGGCCGCAGCACCGGCCGCGCCAGGGCCAGCCGGTCGCGTACCACCGCGGCGTGCCAGAAGCGGTCCGCGCTGTGGACCACCCGCTCGATGTCGAGATCGAGCGCGATGGCGGCGCCTTCCAGCAGGGCGCGGACGGTGCCGTTGCCCTGGGCATGGCGGGCGGCGATCCGGGCGATGCGGCCGCGCAGCGCGTCGTGCAGCCGATCCGGGCGCAGCCCATCGGCGGCTTCGGCCGAAAGCCGGGGCAGCGCGGTGCCGGGCGCGGGCGCGCCGCCGCCCGGATCGGGCGGCGCGAACAGCGGCAGGCGCGGCTCCGGCGCGTCGATGCCCCACAGCCCGATCAGGGCCTCGGCCGCCGCCTCCCGCGCCGCATCGTCGGGCGCCTCGGCGATCCGGCCGAGCAGCGTCCGGCCGCGCTCGAAGCGCAGGAACAGCAGCGCCAGCTCGGCGCGGCCGATGCCGTGCAGCCCGGCGATCAGCAGCAGATCGGCAAGCTGGCCGGCATCGCCCAGCCGGTGCGCCTTGCGGATCGCCGCGAGATCGGCCGACTGCACGTCGAGATCGCGGGCCAGGGCCGCCGCCACCTCGCCGAACCGCTTGTCCGGCCGGGCCGCCTCCAGATGGGCCGGGAAGCGGCCGAGAATGCGCTGTGCCCGGCCGCTCACGCGCCGCCCCCGGCCGAAAGGCTCACCTTGCGCACCCACAGCCGCTCCAGCCCGGTCAGCGCCAGCTCGACATCCTGCTGATGGATGCGCACCCCGGCCTCCTGGTATTCGACGGAGTAGTGGAGCTGGGTGACGGTGTAGGTGTCGGACTGGGTCAGCAGGCCGCGCAGGCCCTGGACCGACAGGGCGGCGCCGGAGAAGGTCTTCAGCCCCTCCTTGATCTGGGTCTCGACGGTGTCGCGGGCGCTCGCCAGATTGGTCGTCGGGTCGCCCTGCGACCCGGCGCCCTTCAGGGTGATGCCGACGATCACGTCGAGCATCACCAGCGCGCCGCCGATCCGGACGTCGATCAGCCCGGCGACCGGCCGCACCGCGGGGTTGTCGGGCACCAGATTCTTGCGGTGCGGTTGCTCGGGATGGGCCTGCGGATACATTTCCAGGGCCAGATCGAGCACGCCGTCGATCGCCATCAGCGCGGCGACCAGCCGGTTGTAGACCAGGATTTCGCCGATCCCGGCCTCGGCGAAGAACCCCTCCACCACCTGGCGGCCCCGGGCGGCCAGCGCGCTGCGCTCCAGCGGGGTCAGGGTCAGGGTGGTCGGGGCGAGCTGCGCGATCACATCGACCGGCAGGAACAGATCCTGGGCGGTCGCGGTCGCGCCGATCGCGGCCGGTGCCTCGCCCTCGTCCGGCACCGCGCCGCTGCCGGGGGTCGCGGCGCCGAGCGGGCGCGGCGCGTCGATGTTCGACAGGATGCGGACGCCGACCGGGCGGGTCTCCTCGACGATCGCCATCGCCCGCTCGACGGTGCGGGTGCGGTCCCCTTCCGGCATCGGCGGCAGCGCCACGGTCAGCTTGACCAGACCGGGATGGGCGATCGGGTCCTCGGCCAGCCGGATGTCCTTCTCGCGCACCCCCGGCAGGGCGGTGAGACCGCCGATCAGGGCGCCCAGCGTCGCCTGTCCGGCGGCCTCCAGCGCGCGGCGGGCGCGGCCGCGCAGCGCCTCGTCGCTCTCCGCGGCACCGGCGATGCGGGTCGCCTGCGGATTGGCGACGCTCTCGATGCCCAGGATCGGCCGGTTGATCACGGTGATCGCATTGGCCGCCACCGCGCCCGAAGCGTCCGGCGCCAGCGCCTGGATCGGCACCTCGATGCTCAGCGTGCCGCGGCGCAGCGTGCGGTCCTCCAGCGTCTCGAACACCGCGGCCGGCGGCTCGGCGGTGGACAGCCGGGTGCCGGCATTGATGGTGATGTCGGCCGGGGCCGGGCTCGACCGGGAAAACACCGCCGTCCCGGTGGCGAAGCCGGTGCCGCGCCGGGCGATCCCGACCAGCGCTGCGAGCTGGTCGAGGTCGCGGCCGGTCGCGGTGTCGAGGAATCCGGCGCGGTAGACCGCTTCGAGCTGGCGCGACAGCACGGCGTATTCCCGCGCGAAGCTTTCGGCCAGCAGCCGGGTCACGCTGCCGGGATTGCGGTCGGTCAGCAGCGGCACCGCACCGGGCGGTCCCTGATACTCGAAATTGGCATAGAACGGCGTGCCGGAATCGGGCCACACCGCGTCGGCGGCGGGCGTGCCGTCGGCCCGCGCCTGCCACCGGATCGAGAAATCCGGACCGATCAGGTAGTCCGTCTTGACCCGGAAGCGGTTGAACGCGCCGCCGGCCTGCCCGAACACCCGGACGGTGCCGGGCAGGATCGGCCCCGGCGCGGTCAGGCGATAGGGCGCCTCCTCGGGCAGGAAGGTGAACCGTTCGCGCACGGCGCCGCCGGTCAGCCCGGTCAGCAGGTCGTCGACGAACTGGGCATAGGGCTCGGCGGCGTAGGTCACAGCGTCAACTCCAGCGAGAACGGCACGACCAGGTTGAGCGGCACCGGCAGGCCCTGCACCCTGAGCCGCAGCTCGATCCGCACCGTGTCGCGCGGCGGCACGTGCTCGGGCCGCACCACGGCTTCGAGCACCCGCTCGATCCGCGGCTCGTCGCGCAGGGCCTGCAGGACGTAGAGCTTGATCAGGTTGCGGGTGCGCTCGACATTGGGCTCGCCGATCAGCTCGTGATGGCGCGAGCCGTAGTCGGGATGGCCGAGCGCGGCCAGCTCGCCCTTGCGGGTCTTCAGCCGGTTGGCCAGGGCCTGGGTCAGGGCGTCGATGCCGTCGACGGTGCCGAGGTCGCGCTCCCCCGGCGCCCCTCCGGCCACCCGCCCGGCCGCCAGATCGGCATCCTCGAACAGGCCCTGGGACAGCGCGTAGTCGAGCCGCAGATCGCGGCCGAGCAGCGGTGCCAGCGTTTCGGCGGTGCGCCGGGCCATCACGGCGCCCCCGTATCGGTGACGAAGGGCGCGGCCGGCGGCCCCAGAATGGTCATCACGCCGGGACCGGACGGGATCTGGTCGCCGATCCGCACCACCGGCTGGCCGCCGATGGTCAGCGAGGTCGAGCCGCCCTGCCCGATCGGCAGCGGATAGGGCGCGCCGGACACCGAATTGACCATCTGGCAGAGGCTGCCCGCGGTCGCCAGGGGCAGGCCGCCCGCGGTCGCGAAGGCCTGGGCGATGGTCGCCACGACGCCGCTGTCGGGCGGTCCCGCCGCGCCGGGGTTCAGGATCACCGCGCAGCCGAGCGTCACCGGAGGTCCTGCCATGGTCCGTTCCTCCTTCATGCCGGCCCTTCTCATGCCGGCCCTTCTCATGCCGGACTGAAATCGGTCTTGCCGGCCAGCGCGATCGACGGCGCCTTGAGCCTGGCCGAACCGCTGCCCTCGACCGTCGTCGCGACCCCGGCGACCGTGACATTGCCGCGGGCGCTGAGCTTGAGATCGCCGCCGGCCTCGATCGCGATCTCGCCCTCGGCCGCCAGCGCGATCCGGCCGGCGGATTTCACCGTCACGTCGCCGTCGCGGTTGACCGTGATTTCGGTGCCGCCCTCGACCACGGCGATCTTGTCGTCGTCCACGGTCACCGTGGCGCCGCTGGCCAGTTCCAGGTGGAACCGGCGGATCGCCGCGTCGCCCGCATCCGGCGGCTGATGGACGATCTCTTCGGGCATGCCGACCGGCGGCCGGTGCCGGTCGTCATAGACCGCGCCGACCACCACCGGCGCGTTGAGATCGCCGCCGACGAACAGCACGACCACCAGATCGCCGACCCTGGGCAGCACCGACCGGCCGAGCCGGTCGACCGCGACCGCCGCCCGCTGCAATTCCACCCCGCTGTCGCGCAGCCGCAGATTGACCTGATGATTGTTGTCGCTGTCCTCGCCCTCGCGGGCATGCACCTCGGTGACCAGCGCCAGCTCGGCGCCGCGATGCCGCGACAGCTCCTCGCGCACGATCGCGCGCAGCGTGGCGATCAGGTCGGTCACAGCCCGGGCACTCCCGGCAGACCGGCCCCGCCCGCGCCTTCCACCGCCAGGGAGGTGACGAAGCCGGCGCGCATGTCGAGCAGATGCTGCATCGACAGCACCCGGAGCGTGCCGGGGTTCGGTCCCGGCAGGTCCTCGATCCCGATCAGGTCGCCGACCCGCAGCGCGGGATCGCCGACGATCCGCAGCACGCCCCGCACCGCCAGCCGCGCCGCCCGGGCGGCCAGCGCCTCGGTCATGGCCTCGGCCCCGGCCCTCGTGCGGAACGCCGCGACCGCCGCCCCGGCGCCGCCCGGTCCGGCGGGATCGTTCAGAATCCAGTGCCAGCGCTTGGCGCCCGCCTCGCTGCCCGCGCCATGGGCCACCACCGTCGGAGCGGCCGGCGCGGCTGCGCGGCCGACCGACCAGTCGAGCAGATCGGCGCCGTGGCGCAGCGTCCGGGTCGCTGGACCGGTGCGGCGCGGCACGAAGCGCAGCCCGCCCGCGGCGCCGCAGCCCAGATCGGCGCCGGCCAGCCGGGCCAGTTCGGTCAGATGCGCCCAGACGGTGCGCCGGCCGTCGATGCTGTAGGCCGACAGCTCCAGCGCCGCCTCGACCTGATCGATCCCGGCCTCGCCGGCCAGATCGCGCACGATGTCGGCGACGGTCTGACCGACATAGGTCCGGGTGAGCCGGGCGCGGCTCAGCGCCGCGGTCGCGGCCAGCCCCTCGATCGCGACGCCCTCGGGCGCGGCGTGGACGGCGACCGCTTCGCCGGTCCAGACGTCTTCCTCCGCGCCGGCCGTGCCGAGCGCCACGCTGATCACGGCGCCGGGCGCGGTGCCGGCGAATTTCGAGCCCGGCCACAGGACCAGATCCGCGGCGTCGTGGCTGCCCGGCGTCATCTCGACCGACAGCCGCACCAGCCCCGCCTCCGCCGCGGTCAGGCCGCGGCCGTCGATCGTGATCTTCGCCGAGGGGCGGCCGAGACTCATGGCACGCCCTCCCCCGGATCGATGCCGTGGCGCAGCGCCTCGCGGCGGAGAATCTCGGCGATCTGGCGGGCGAGGTCTCCGGTTCCGGCCGGGGAGTCGGCGGGCGATCCGGGCCGGCCGGGCACCGCGCCGCGCGGCGGCACGACCGTTGCGGCGACCGGCGGCGGCCCGCCCGGAGCCAAACGGGCCGCCCGCTCGGCCAGGCCGCGCAGCCCGCCGCGCGCCGGCTCGATCGCGATGTCCGGGCCGGCCGGCGGCAGGCGGTCCGGCCGGGTCGCCCCGGACTCCGGCGCGAACGAAGCGCGCTCCGGCCGGGCGGCCGCGGTCGCGTCCGGCACGGTGCCGGCGGAGCGGGCCTCGCGCCGGGTCTGCCCGATCCGCGACAGAACCGCGTCGAACCGCGCCGCGACCGGGCCGGCGGCCGCGGCGGCCCCCGGACTCGTGGCGGCCGGTGACTCCGGCACCGCAATGCCCGATCGGACGCCCGCGATCGCCTCCCGCGGCGCCGCGCCCGCCGGCCGCCCGATCATCGCCTGATGCAGCACGCTCTCGCCGCCCGCCCGCCGCGCCGCCCGGCGCAGCCGCGCCGCCGCCGCGTCCGGCGGAAGGGCGCCCGGCCGCCCTGGGGCGGGCGAACCGGGGTCCGTCCCGGACCCGTCCCGATCGCCCGGCTCGCGCGATGCCGGCGGCGAAACGGCTCCGATGGATCGGTCCTCGCCTGCGGCCGGCCCGCCGTCATGCCCGCGCCGCTCGGCCCGGGCGACCGCCCCGGCAAGTCGAACGGCCGCGGGCTCGCCGGAGGCGGGAGAACCGGCAAAGACGCCGCCACCGGCCTGCCGGGCCGCCCGGCGCGGGCGGGCGGCCGCCGCATCGGGCAACCGGATTTCGGACCGGCGCCCCGGCGCGGTGCCCGCTTCGCGCCCCGACTCCGCGCCCGGTGCCGTGCCCGGCTCCGCCGCCGGCCCGGCAGGGTCGCGGCGTTCGGCACGGGCAACCGCCGCGGCAAGGGCGACCGGCCCGGCCGCGCCGGCCCGGCCGATGGACCCTGAACCGCCGACAACGGCCCGCCCCGCCCCGGCATCGCCCGCATTGCGGCGTTCGGCCGTCGCCGCATGATCCGCGAGCATGTCCCGAATCCGTGCCCGGCCACCGGCATCCAGCGGCAGGGCCCGCGGCCCGCGGTGCCGACTCGCCGGCCCGCCCGCCACACCGTCCGGCGCATTGTTCGGCCCGGCGCTCCGGCCGGCCGGGCGCGGCGGCGTCTCCGGTCCGGGCGCCGGTTCGGGCGAGGGCGGCACCGGCAGCCGCGCCACCGGTTCGGCCAGGCGCCCGCTCACGCCGGGGCCGGCGGTGAACGCCGCGAACCGGTCGTCGCGGCACAGCTCCAGCCCTTCGGCATCGGCCAGCAGCCGGCCGAGCGCCGCATCGACCGCGCGCAGCCGGGTCATCGCCGCACCGGGCGCCGCGGCCAGACGGTAGAGCCGGTGCAGGGCAGGATGCGGCGGGCGGATCACGCGCCCTCCTCCGCCCGCTCGCCGCGGGCCAGCATTTCGAGATAGAGCAGCACCTGCCCGACGGTGAGGTCCGAGCATTCCGCCGGGGTCCAGCCGAACTCCCGCGCCAGGATGAAGCAGGCGCGGGTCAGCGGCGCCCGGACCGCCTGCTCCAGATCCTCGGCATCGAGGCTGAGGCCGCTCAGCGCATTGACCCGCTGCAGCAGGAACTGCACCAGCCCGGCCGGCAGCGACCCGACCTGGTCGATCGACAGCCTGGGCGAGACCAGCGCCTGATGGATCATCAGCACGCTGGTCAGCACCCGCTGCTCCCTGGCCGCCTGGGTGACCCGCTGGATGTCGCGCACGGTCAAGGGGCGCAGGACCACCTCGCCGGCGACGGCCGTGCCGTCGCCGCCCTCCGGGCTCAGCACCGCGGCCGGCACCGCCACCGCATGGGTGGCGGCGGCCCCGGCCAGCAGGTCCTCGGCGGTCAGCGCGCGCGGCATGCCCGCCTCACGCCGCCGCCTGATCGTCGACCTTCACCCACAGCGCCCGGAACCCGATCTTCTCCATTGCGAAATCGTCTTCCGGCAACTGGTAGACCCACTCGTCGAGCTTGACGCCCATCACCGTCACCGTCGCCGCATTGCCGGGGATGGCCGGGTTCTCCAGCCGGACGTTGAGATTGAAGGACGGGCTGGCGAAGGTGCCCGCCGGCCGGCCGTCGGCCGCGCTGCCCAGCATCAGCTTGAGCAGCGCGCCGTTGATGTAGGCGCGGTCGATGGTGCCGTAGACGTTGATGTTGCCCGGCCGGAGCTCGGTCGCGAAGCGCTGGCCGAGTTCGTGGAACGGCTCGACATCGTTGGTCACCCTGATCGTGACGCCGGTGACCCGGCCGATCGGCGTCAGCGAGAAGGTCTCGGCGACCGCCTTGGCCGCGTCGCCCTCGACGCCCTGCTCGACCGCGACGGAGATGGTCCCGTCGGACCCGCGATAGACGTTGGTAGCCATGTGCGCTCTCCCCTTGCGCGGTTATTCGAGGGTCATGATGACCTTGACGAAATCGATCGAGAAGGTCGGTTGCAAGGTCATGGTGACGATCGCCTGCCCGGCGATTTCCTGCGCCCGCGTCGCGGTCACGTCGAGGGTGTAGCCGATCAGCATCTCGTCCAGCACCATGCCCGACAGGAAGCCGTCCAGCGTCGCCTTGAGCGCCGAGCGCACCCTGGAATTGTTCAGCCGGCCGATATAGGGGTTGGAACCGATCCGCACCCCGGCCTTGGCGTAATCGACGATCCGCCGCACCGAGATCTGGCGGAACGCGCCGGTGTCGCTGGTGATCCCCTTGAGCACCCGGATGCCGAGATTCTTCTGCAGCACCAGGACCCGGTCGTTGAGGAGCTGCTTCTGCTCCGCCCGGCTGTATTCGGCGGTCAGCCCGCCGGCGGCGACGTCCTTGTTGGTCAGGCTGATATGCGGGGCCAGGGTGGACAGCCGGCCGGCGACCAGCGCCGCGGCGTAGGGCGCGGTGAGACTGACGGCCTTGGCGGCCTCGCCGACCCGGGAGGCGTCGTCGGCGACGATGCCGGGCGCCACCAGGATCAGCCGGGGCGAGCTGGCGAGCGCGGCGCTGGCGCCGACCGCGGCCAGCGTGTCGCCCGAGGCGCCGACCACCGCCAGGCGCTCGCGCCCGTCATTTTCGGTGGCCTCCAGATGGGCGAGCATGGTCGCGCTGATCGCGGCGGCATTCAGCCCGCCGGCGACCACGATGTTGACCGGCTGGTTGGCCAGCAGCGCGAGGCCGGCGGCAATTTCCGTGGCGGTCGCGGCGGCGCCGTCCGGGCCGCCGATATTGGCCTCGCCGGTCGCCGCGACGAGGCTGGTCGGAACGTCCGCCAGATCGGCCTGGGCGACGGCGGAAGCCCGGACCAGCCGGCTGCCGTCGTTGATCTCCCTGGCCAGCGCGCCCGCCGTCGCGGCGGTGAAGCTTTCCTTGATCCGCTGGAGAACCAGATCCAGCGTCACCGGCCCGCCGTCGGGCGTCTTGAGCGTGGCCGCGATCGCGTTGCCCCAGGTGCCGGGCGAGGTCGCGGTCAGGGTGAACACGGCGTCGGCGCCGGAGCGCACCTCCCAGGTCATCGCCTTCATCGCCGTGTTGACCGGCAGATTGGCGACGCGCACGGCATAGACCGTCGAGCCGCCGCCCTTGAACACCTGCTCCAGCGTCCGGGTCAGGGTCAGGGCCGGCGTCTGCTGGGTGCCCGGCCAGCGGTCATAGGCGCCGAACACCTGCAACGCCTCGGAGTAGCTGCCGAGGATCACCGGCTGGTTGAGCGGCCCGCGATTGGCCGTACCGACCACGCCGATATTGCCGGTCGAGATCCCGCCCACCCCGATCAGCCCTTCCGCCCGTACCTCGATATACGTGCCGGGCAAAATCATTTCGCCGATCGCTTCGCTCATCATGTTCTCCCGCTGTTCGAGGGGGCTTCCGTCCCGCCGTCTAATCCGTCTCGATCGCCACTGCCGTCGAAATTGCGCCGGTGGTCTTGTCGACCGTGGCCGAGACCAGCCCGGTCGTCAGGTGAACCTGCCGGATCACCCCGCCCGAGGACTCCGGACGGTTGATTTCGTGCTCGAAGTCGAAGGCCAGCCGGGCCGTGCGCCGGCGCGCATTGGCCAGCGCCGGCTCGGCCGGGCCGATGCTGCTCAGCCCGGTCAGGCCGATGCGCAGCAGCCGCCGGACGTGCAGGGCGGCCAGGGGCCCCTGGAGCGCCGCGACCGCGCCGTCGCTGAGATCGCCGACCGCGGCGGCGTCGAGACCGCAGGCATCGACCCGCAGCACCCCGGCCAGCCGCTCGGTGCGCTGTTCCCACTGGCCGAGGACGTATTCGGCGACCACCAGTCCCGCGGCCGGCAGCGGCGACCCGAAGACCAGCGTGCCGGTCGCCGGATCGGCGCGGACCTCATCGCCGGCCGGCGCCCCGCTCACCACCGGGCGGGCGATCCCGGCCACGGTCACGGCGAGATCGTCCGGTTCGAGCGGGCCGCTGCTGCCGTCGGCGCACACCAGCCCGCCATGGGGCAGGATCAGCCTCAGCCGGTCGGGGCTCAGCAGAGAGTGGCCGGGTTCCTCCGGCAAGACCGGGGTGGCCAGATCGATGACGGCCTGCCAGGGCAGCGCGCCGGTGATCGGCGCCGAGCGCTGCCCGAGCCCGCTGCCGGCCGGCCTGAGCTCCTCGAGCGACAGGACCAGCGCCGGGAAGGCCTGCGCAACCGGATCGGGCTCGGCGATGCCGGCCGTGACCGGTGCCGGGTCGAGCCCCGCCGGTCCGCCCAGGAACGCCGCCACCGCCTCCAGGAACGCGCCTGCCGCCACCGTACCGTCTCCCCTTGCGGGTTCGCGCTAGACCGGATCGGCCATGTCGAGCAGGTAGGCCAGCCCCCGGCCCAGCTCGACATTGGCCGGGTTCTCCGGCCGGAACGAGGTTGCGGCCAGCGGGTCCTGCGCCGGCCGCCGCATGACGTCGAGCCAGGCGCGCAGCAGTTTCACCCAGCCCATCTTGAGGGCGGTCCGTTCGCCCTGCGCCAGGATGCCGGGGCCGGCGGCGTGCAGCGGCGCGGTCCAGGCCGCCTTGTCGGCCGGACCGAACCCGTCGAGCATGGCCCGGTCATAGGCTTCCGGATGCCCGGCCTTCTCGCTGAACGCATCGCCGGCGACCAGCATGCGCCATTCGTTGACCCGCCGGCGGTCCAGACTCCAGTTGCGGAACACCTGATAGACCTTGTCGCCGGCCGGCGCGTCGGCGACGTGCTCGACCGCGCCCAGGCACAGCAGCGCCGCGACATCGCCGGCATAGCTCATCAGGGTCTCGGTGTCGGGGCCGTCCAGCACGTCGTGGACATAGGCGTAGCCGGTCTCGTCCTCCTCGGCGCGGATCTCCGCCTCGGTCAGGTGGAACGGCTTGGCCACCGGACCCCGCCGCCCGAACCGGATCGCCTGCGCCTTCTTGTGCCCGTGCCAGAGCGTGTAGGGATCGTCCTGGGTCTTGCCGAGCTTGCGGAACCTGGCGGCCGCCGCGGCGTGCTTCTCCTCCGACAGTTCTTCGTCCTCGTCGCCGTGATCGGCGAAGGCGGCGCCGGAAGGCAGCTCGCAATCCGGGTCCTCGGGATGGAAGAACGCGGCCTTGAGCTTGCCGGTCGCGCCGCCCTCGGTCACCGCGTTGCCGAGGAAGGCGATGTATTCGGAAACCTTCATCGGCCCGACCGGCGCCGGCACGAACCGGGTGCCGGCGTTCTCCTTGTCCTCGCTGCTGAAGGCGAGCTGGAACCGGTCGACCCGGATGTACAGGTCGTCGTCGCCCTCCCACCACAGCTTGAGCAGCTTGCGCCGGCCCGACGGGAAGAACCGGTCGGGCAGCCCTTCCGGCGTCACCTTCGGATCGACGAACAGGGTGGCGTCGTCGAACAGCCGGACATGGTGGGTCTTGACCGCGGTGAAGTCGCCGGGCTTTTCGGGAATGCGGGCATCGCGCAGGTAGAAGGGTATGACGATCCATGCCACCAGGATCAGCACGAACCAGATCGCCGCGGTGATCCAGAACGCCGCCGTGTCGATCCCGGCATCGTTCTCGGCCGCCTTGGTGATGCGGAAGATCGCCCAGCACACCACGCCCAGCACCAACAGCACCAGCGGCAGTCCGTAGACCAGCGTCAGGCCGCCGCGCGCGCCGCGCTTTTCCCGCCCGGTATCGACCAGCCCGGCGATGAGGAACGCCGCCGAGGCGGCCGTCGGAACGCCGAACTCGACCGCCCAGCGCCACCAGCCGGGCATCGGCTTCTTGAAGCTGGTGGCGAAGAACGAGACGGCCAGCAGCGTGGTCAGGGCGGCATGGGCGAGGCCGAGCCCGGTGCGGGCGCCGACTCCCCTGGTCGACAGGGTCGCCAGCCAGATGCCGTAGAACAGCGTGACCGGACCGCCCAGCACGATCGGCAGGGTGACCAGTTCCGTGGCCCTGCGGCTCTCCGCCTCCGGATCGCCGGCCGGCGGCGGCGCGCCGCTGAAATCGCGCCGGGCCTGCGGCAGCGCCGCCGCCAGCACGGGCAGGGCCATCGCCGCCAGCATCAGCGGCGTCAGCATGCCGAACCAGCTCCCCCAGCCATAGCCGTAGCCGACCGACAGGATGGCGCCGCGATAGGTCCGGTAGCCGTCCTTCACGAAATCGGCCGAGGCGGCCGGCGGTTCGAGCGCCTTGAACAGCTCCTCGAACTGGCCGAACCCGGTCCGCCGCTTCGTCCGCGCCCGGTAGATCTCTTCCAGCGCGCCGTCATAGGCGGCGTAGAACTCTTTGGGCACCTCGTCCAGGGTCGGCCACCAGCCGTCCCAGGCCTGACCGTCGCGCGTGCTGGCGCGCAGCAGCACCCGCCGCGCCACCATGGCGTCGTGCGAGCCCTCGCCGTCGGCATGGTGCAGCTTCTTATGGCCGCTATGGCCCTGATGGAATTCCAGATCGTTGATGAAGGGATGCGAGACCACGTCGGCCGCGATGTGGCAGAGATGGCCCAGCACATAGGCGCGCATGTTGTCGAGCAGCTTGTCCCGTTTGGCCCGGTCGGCGGCGTCGGGGAACCGGGCGAGCAGCGCCGCCCTGGCCTGGCGCCAGAATTCGAAAATGAAATCGCAGGTCTGGGCGTTGACGGCCTCGCGGTGCTCGTCCGGATAGGCCTTGTGCACGGTGTCGAACACCCAGCCCTGGCCGGGCGCCAGCAGCCCCGAGAACGCGGTGATGTCCGGCCCCATCGAGCCCATCACCGCGAATTTCGACACCCGCTCGCCGAGCGGCCGGGCGAATGCCTGACCGGGCAGGTCGGTGTCGGGGAAGGGCGGCGTGCTCATGATCCGGTAGGCCCGGTCGGCCAGATCGGCGATCCGCCGGTCCAGCGTGGTCACCCTGACCCCGGCCCGCTGGCGCAGCCTGATCGTCTGGCGGATCTCGGCCAGCCGCTCGCGGGCCAGCAGCATGATCGATTTGTGGGTCAGGACGGCCGGCATCGCGCTTTTTCCTCTCCTACCCGACGTTCGCCTGGACCGAGACGCTGATCGTGGTGCTGCCGATCTTGGACGGCAGCGCGTCCTGCAGGCGCTTGAACGCGACCACGGTGTCGTCCAGCCCCTGCTCGACCTGTTGCGCGATCTCGTCGAGCCCGTCCAGCACCGGCGCCAGCAGGGTCTCGATGTCGAGCTGCCCGAAGGCGTCGAGCAGCCCGTCATAGATGCCGATCGGTTTGGCCAGAATCGCCTCGGCGTCGAGCTTGCCGAGGAGTCGCGCGGTGGCGTCGCGCAGTTCGGTCAGCGCGGCGGTGGCGTCGGCCAGCGGGTCGAACCCGACGACCTGCTGCCGCGCCGCGGCGAAGGCCGCGATCGCGTCGCCCAGCACCTGATCGGGGTGGAGCGCCGCGATCTGCTGGCGGACCTCCTGATGGATGCCGTCGACCGCCTCGCGCAGCGGCGTCAGATCGATCGCCGCCAGCAGCGCCTCGAGTCCGGCGATGGCGGCCTTGAGCGGTGCCAGAACCTCGGCCACCAGGGCGGCGATCCGGGCGCGCAGCGCGGTGAACAGCGGCACGACGATGGCGGTCAGGCGGGCCGGCGGCGCCGCGGCAAAAACCTGGCGCACCGCGCCGGGGATGCCCTGATCGAAGCCGGCGATGCCGAGCCGTGCGAACACCCCGCCCAGCAGCCCGGCGAGCGGCCGGAACGGGGCCACGGCATCGCGCAGCCGGCCGAGCGCGATATCGACCTCGGACAGGCCGGTCCGGCTGATCACATCGGCCGTACCTTGCGCCTCGATCACCGCGGCCAGATAGCGGTTGCGGTTGGCGGCCAGGGCGGCCAGCCGGGGCGCCGCGTCCAGCCGGGCCGCCGCGGCGGCCAGCGCATCCCGGCCCGGTCCGGCCGGATGCCCGGCGACCGCGGCGTTCAGCGCCGTCAGGTTCGGCCCGATGCGCAGCGCCAACGCCGCCGGATCGAATCCGTCCACCGCCGCCCTGGTGGCCGCGATCGAGGCGGCGATGGCGGCGGTCCGGGCCTGCAGGCGGCCGGAGCCCGACGCGCCGGACAGCCAGTCCAGCACCGCATCGAAGGCCAGCGGGTTGATCCGCATGCCGCTGCCGCCCAGCAGCGCGGCGACCAGCGCACCGAAGCCGCCGGCCATGCGGAGCTGCGGCAGCGCATCCAGCGTCGCCAGCGCCTCGTCCAGCGCCGCCCGGACCTGCGGTTCGAACCGTGCCGGGTCGAGGCGGTCGATCAGCTCGGTCGCGCGCGCCTCCAGCAGGTCGACATGATCCGCCCAGTCGGCCAGCCGGATCGCATCGGTCAGCCGGCCGCGCGCGGCATCGACCCGCTGTTCCAGCGGCTCGATCAGCGTGCCCGGAGCGTATTCGTCGACCGCGGCCAGCACCGCGTCGAAGCCGTCGCGCAGGGGGGCCAGCACGGCGTCGGGATCGAAGCCGCCGACCGCCGCGCGCAGCCCGTCGATCGCCTGCTGCAGCGGTGCCAGCTCGACCCTGGGCGAGACCGCGCGGATGCGCTCCGCCAGATCGCCCAGCGTTGCGTCGAGCGATGCGGCCACCTGATGCAGGTCGTGCCTGCGGATCTCGGCGATCAGCTCGTCGTATTTCGCCTGAATCCCGGCCAGGGCGGCCTCGATTTCGGGGCGCAGGGCGAACCTGCCGTCCGGCCCGATTTCCAGCAGGCTCTCGATCCCGGCCTGGAACCCGGCGATGTCGACCTGCTTGACCGGCCGCACCGCGGCGACGAGTTCGCCTTCCATCGAATCGGGCAGCAGGCTGAACGGCACCTTTTCGACCACCGCGGTGGCAGTGCCGATGGCGCCGGTCGCGGCGTCGAAATAGGGCTTCATCCGGGCCCTGGCGACCAGATCGGCAAAGGCCTTGATGTTGTCGGCCACCGCGCCGATCACCCGGTCGAGCTCGAGGCTGTCGATGAAGGCGGCGGCCTGCTCGAACAGCGCCTCGACCGCCGCCCGGAACTCGTCGACCGCCGCCTCCGCACTGCCGAGCACCGTCTTGAGCGCGGCGACCGCCTGGGTCAGCGCCGCCTTGACCGCCTCGACCAGCCTGCCGATCAGCTCCAGCGCGTCGGCGATCGGGCCGAGCACGGCGCGGATCGCGTCGGCCAGCGCACCTAAGGGCAGCGCCGCGACCGCGTTGCGCACGCCGTCGAGCGCGCCGCGCACCGCCGCCGTCGCCGCCGTGATCGCCGCGCTCAGCCGGTCGGGCAGGGCCGCGACCCGGTCGAGCCCAGCGGTCAGCGGACCGGCGAGCACCGACGCGTCCAGCCCGGCGATCCCGGCGGCCAGGCCGGCGACCCGCGCCTCGATCTGACTCAGCAGTTCGTCCAGGCCGAAGGCGGGCGCCGAGCCGAGATCGAGATCGAGCGCCGGGGCCAGCGGATCGAGCAGGATGCGCAAGCTGCGTTCGATCGGCGCCGGATCGGTTTCGCGCACCAGCCCGGCGGCGGTCGCGACCTCGGTCTTCAGGTTCGGCATGTCGAGATAGACCAGCGTGGCCTCGCCGAACGCCATGCCCTCCCCGACCGCGTCGACCAGCTCGCCCAGCCGGCCGCCGCACAGATCGATCGCCGCCACGGCCGCCTGGACCTCGGCCGGGTTGCCGGGGTCGAGTCCGGCGACGAAATCGGGCAGTGCGGTGCCGCCGCCGGCCACGCAGGCCTCCAGCGTGCCGGTCGGTTTCGCGATCCGCTCCGGGTCGAGCTGGCGCGCCATGATCGCGGCCAGCCGCTCGGCCTCGGCCAGCACGGTTTCCAGGGCCATCAAGGCGCCCAGCATGCGCACCCCGGCGGCCACCGCCGGCACCGCCTCCGCCAGACCGGATTGCGGCAGCCCGAACCCGCCGGCCGCCGGTGCCGCCCCGGCCAGCCCGGCCAGCCGCCCCAGCAGGCCCTTGAGCACGGCCCCCTGCGGCGCCGTGGCGAGGGTATCGGCGATCCGGATCAGGGTGGCGATGAAGTCGCCCTCGCCGCCGCCTTCCAGTTCCCTGCCCAGCAGTTCGGCCAGACCGCCGAGGGTCGCCGCCGGATCGGCTTGCAGCAGCTCCTCGGCCAGCGCCAGCCCGGCTTCGATCGGCGCCAGGGCAGTGCCGGCGCCCGGCAGACCCGCGACCAGCGCCTGCATCTGGCCGGCCAGCGGCCCGGCACCGGCGGCGATGCCGCCGAACTCGATCCGGGCGGTGGCCTGACCCGCAGCCGCGAGCTGGCCGTCCGCGGCCGGCAGGGCGATGCCGTCCAGGCCGGCCGTGGCGGTACCGAGCCGGCTGCCCAGGGTCGCGACCAGCCCGCCGGTATCGATCTTGACGCCGAGTTCGGCCTTGAGCGCCATGGCGGTCAGCCGAGCAGGTCGTCGAGCGGCTGGAACAGGCCGCCGGCCTTCGACAGCGCGTCCTTGAGCTCCGCCGCCGCGGCCTTCACCGGGCTCAGGAGATCGCCGATGTCGGGCACATCGGCCAGCAGGCCGGGCAGATCGAGCAGGTCGAGGCCGAGATCGACGTCGAGACCCAGATCGGCATCGACCTCGAGCCCGAACCCGGCGCCCAGACCGGGCGGCTCGGGCGGCTCGGTGTATTCGCGCAGGACGATGCGGTAGCGGAAATCGCCCGGACGCTCGGCCGCCTCCTCGAATCGCAGGGTCTCGATCAGGACCCGTTCGAGGTCCGAGTCGGTGACGATGTCGGCGATGAAATCGACCGGCTCCCCGGCCAGGAACCGCTCGCGAACCTCCTTGAGGAAACCGTCGCGCGCCTCGTCGCCCGACAGCGAACCGGCGATCTCGACGGCCATCGCGCCGCGCCCGAGATCCTGGTGCAGGTCGCCGGACAGGCCGGGCACCGGCAGCACCGCCAGTCGCCGCGCCTCGACCGAGCGGATCGCCTCGATGCAGGGAACCTCCCAGCCGCCGATCATGGGCCGGACGAGCATCATCGCCTCCCGTATCAACGACAAGGGGGTCTGACGGTGTGACGAACGAACCTGAACGGCCGGATACCTGATGACCCGGATACCTGATGACTGGGAACCGGATTGCCGGACTCGCGTCCGGCTTCGATCAAGACTGGTTCCGGTCGATCGGAACGCTGCCCGGACCCGGATGCCGGGGTAGGTTTCCCCTTGTCAGAGCATTTTTTGGCTTTGCTTCTCGCTTTCCGAAGGATATTAATACTAAGGGATAAACACTCCTGAAGCAATAAAAAACTTGCGGTCAATCCATGAATCGGATTTTTTGCGTCTCATGATGGTGCGTAATATATGAAACTCGCAATTATAGACGGGGAAGCGTCCAGGTCGAACCGGACCCTGCAACCTTAATCATAACAAACCTTCTGATATTCTTCGAAAAATCGAGTATCCGGGTCCGGTTGTTCCGGGCCCTGTTTCGGAAAACGAGCAAAAGCCCGAACCCTGGAGTCCACCGAATGTTCGCCTTGTTCCGATACCTGCCGAAACGCGAGCTGCTGGAGCAGCAATTGCCGGCATTCGTCCTGGCGTTCGTGATTGCGGAGCTGTTCTACAAGTTTCGCAGTTTCGCCCTGGAATGCCTGGCCTTCCTGGCGACGTGGTTCGTGCTCGATCTCTGCATCGACCTCGTCCTGCGCCGCGTGATCCGGCGCAATCAGGCGCCCCGCCCGCAGCCCTGAGCCGGCTACGCCAGCGGCACCGGGACCGCCAGATCGCCGTCGAACCGCGCGACCTTCTGCCGAAGCCGGTCGAAAAAGCGGCGCCGGACCGGCTCGATCAGCCGCTCCGGGGACTCGCCTTCGCCGGCGATCGCTGCGGCGGCCTGGCACAGCATCGTCTCGACCTGCCCGGCTGGCCAGCCGCCCACGCTCAGATCGGCCAGGACGGCGCCGGCGAACTCCAGCCCGTCCTCGGCCCGGCCGAGCCGTTCCAGCGAGCACAGCCGGCGCAGGGCCGCGCGGACGGCGTGGTCGTGAAGCGTGCTGGGCGAGAGGGCGATGCGCTCCCAGATCCCGGCGGCACGGCCGTGATCCCCGGCCTGATCCAGCAGATAGGCGATCAGATCCAGGCAGTCGCCGTCCTGCACCGGCCCGGCCGGCAGATCCGCCAGCACCCGCTCGATCTCCGCCCGCACCAGATTGTCGCCGGCACCGTGGTCCCGGCAGAGCGCATCGATATAGTAGCGCGCGATCAGCAGGCGCATCTGCGGCGTCAGGCCGGCCTCCCGCCCGGTGCGGTAAGGGCGCAGCAAATCGGCCGCCCGCCGCGGCTCGCCCTGCCCCAGAACCTCCAGGGCGTCGGTGAAGTCGCGAAGGTGGGGCGGCAGATCGAGATCGGTCCAGTCCGGCAGCCGCCCGCTCTCCCGGCGCCGGAGCACGAAGCCGACCGGACAGACCATCGACATGCCGGCCGGAACGACCATCTGGCCCAGCTTCAGAAAATCGAACCGGGGATCGGCGAACCAGCCGATCTGGCCGGTCACCGGATAGCGCCGCGCCCGCACGCCATTGGCCGGATTGGCCCAGTTGAACGAGAAATCGGTCGGACCGACCAGCTCGAGGGCGCCCAGCCGGGCGACCATCGTCTCGAACAGGTTTTCGTCGAGGGCGTTGACGTGCGGCAGGCAATAGCCGCCGGGCGACAGGCAGAACTCGGTGGTCAGGAAGGCATGCCCGCCCGGCTTCAATATCCGGGCGATCTCGTGAAAAATCTCGAGCACGGATTTCAGCGTGGGGACGTGCTCGATGCTGGAACAGGACCACACGAAATCGACGCTGCCGTCGTCCACCGGGATGGCGCGCATGTCCGCGTTCTCGACGGTCAGGCGGGACCGGTCGAACGCGATCGGGGCGGCATCATAGACCGCCGCCGTGGTCGCCACCCGCGCCTCGGCCCAGGCGGTGGTCGCCGAGAACAGGTCGGTGGCGAGAATATGGCCGCACCGGTTGGCGAAGAAATAGATCAGCGCCTCCTGCCCGACGCCCAGGCCGGCGCCGCGGCTCCGCCCGTCCAGGACGCCGCAGGTCTCGGCGCAGCGGGCCAGATAGTCCCACTCCCACCATTTGCGCAGATTGATCCGGTGCCGGAAGCTGTCGGGCATCGCCCGCGCGAAGGCCGAGGGGCTGCCGGACAGGATCTCGTCGGCATCGCCCAGGCAGGTGCGCGGCAGCACCGAAGCCGCCGGGGCCGGCGCCAGCCGGGCGACCGTCTCGTGAACAGCGCTCATATGAGTCCGATCCTTCAATTCGAGTCCCGGTCTTCAGGTCGCACGCGGCAGGTGCGCGCCGCCGCCGGCCGCCCGGCCGCCCGCCGCCGCCCTGGCCAGACAGGCGGCATAGGCGGCCTCGAGCCGTTGCCGGTAGATGTCGAAGGAAAACCGTGCGGCCTGCAGCCGGCCGGCGGCGGACAGCCGGGCCGCCAGCGCATCGTCGGTGGCCAGCGCCGCGATCGCATCCCGCATCTGGTCGGTGCGGTAGGGGTCGACCAGCAGGGCCGCCTCCCCGGCCACTTCCGGCAGCGAGGCGACCCGGGACGTCATGACCGGCGAGCCGAGCGACATGGCCTCCAGCACCGGCAGGCCGAACCCCTCGTACAGCGAGGGAAACAGCAGCGCCCGCGCGCCGCGCAGCAGCCACATCAGATGCGGGAAGCTGACATAGTCCAGCATCATGATCCGGCGGCCGCGGCCGTCCCGCTCGCCCCGGTACAGCTCGCGAAGCTGATCGTTGCCGACCAGCGCCAGCTCCTTCTCGAATTTCCAGGCGCGCGCGCCGGCGATGACCAGCGGCATGTCGAGCCCGGTCGCAAGGAAGGCATCGATCAGGCGCCCGAGATTCTTCTTCGGCTCGATGGCGCCGACGAACAGCAGGTATTTCTTGAAATCGAGATAGAAGGTGCCCTTGAGGATCTGCGCGACCGTGTCGTCGGGCGCTTCGGAATAGACCGGCGGGACGGTAATTGCCTGGTAGGTGGTCACGATGCGCTGGGGATCGACACCCAGCAGGTCGATCGCGTCGCGCCGCGACGATTCGGAAACGGCGATCAGGAGATCGGCGCACTGCGCCACCCAGCGCAGCATGCGCAGATAATGCCGCTTCGAATCGAGCGTGGTATAGGGCAGTTTCACCGGGATGAGATCGTGTATCGTATAGATGTTGAGCGCGCCCGGTGCATAGATCGGCAGCGGCATGGTCCAGTGCGCAATGTCGACCTCCGGCGAGAACTTGACCCGCGTGAAGGCGTTCAGGAACTTGAAATGGAAATGCGCGCGGTCGAACAGTTCCGGCACGGTGTAGAGCCGGTCGAAATGCGGCATGCGCGCCTCGAACCCCCGGCGGACGACATGACCGTCCGTCGCGATCGAACGCGCCTGCAGCGGCAGGCGCGGCAGATGGAACAGCCCGCCCGCCATGGCCGACAGCCGGTTCCACCGCCGGCCGAACTTCCGCCGCGGCGGCAGCGGATCGAAAAAATAGATCTCGTTCAGCAGCGGCTCTTTCGGGCCGGCCCAGGGCGTGTCGTAGAGCACGCCCACCTCATGGCCGAGATCGCGCAGACCGTAGCTGAGATTGCGGGAATAGGTGGAAATTCCCGTGCCCTGCTCCAGTCCGAGATTCAGTCCGTCGATGACGACCCGCATGACTGTGTCCTTTTCGATCCTGCCGTGCCGGCCGCCGGCCCGCCGGTGCCGGGTTGATGCCGGGGTCAGGCGGCGTCGGCGTAGGCGGCCAGCACCTCGTCCACCGGGCCGAACAGTCTGATCCTGCCGCGGTCCAGCAGCAGCGCCTTGTCGCACCACTGGCGCAGGATCGCCTCGGAATGGCTGGCCAGCACGAGAATGCTGGAGCGGTCGACGAAGGCCTCCAGCCGCCGGCGCGCCTTGTCGAGGAACTGGGCATCGCCGGCCAGGACCCACTCGTCCATCAGCAGGATGTCCGGATCGGTGCAGGTCGCCACCCCGAACGCCAGGCGCAGCGTCATCCCCGCCGAATAGGTTCGCACCGGCATGGCGAGATAGTCGCCCAGCTCGCTGAATTCGGAAATCTCGGGAATGCGGCTGCGGATGACCTCCGGACGCAGGCCCATGTAGAGACCGCGCAGCAGGATGTTCTGGTAGCCGGTGGCATCGGGATCGAAGCCCAGGCCGACATCGAAGATCGCGGAAATGCGCCCCTCGGTCCAGACCGTGCCGCCGGTCGGCTCGTACACGCCGGCCAGCACGCGCAACAGCGTGGTCTTGCCGCAGCCGTTCGGGCCGATCAGGCCGACCCGGTCGCCGTGCCGGAGGCTCAGGCTGATCTCGTCGAGCGCCTGGATGCAGACCCGGTTGCCGGCGTCGCGCGCCAGCCGGCCGCCGGTCCCGGCCCGCAGCAGCGCCTTCTTGAGCGAACGGCTGCCGCCCTGATAAAGCGGAAACTCGACCGAGACGTCATGCAGAATGATGGTGGCCATAAGCTCAGCACCAGTAGGGAATGCGCCCGCGGAACCGGGAGAAGAACCAGAACCCGATCGCCCAGCCGGCCACCGCCATGCCCGCCGCCACCGTCCAGGACAGCGGGTGCGGCGCCTGGCCGAGCAGCGGGGCGCGGAGCAGGTCGATCAGGGCGAAGAACGGGTTGAGATGGGCGATGTCCTGATTGGGGCCCAGCAGTTCCGGCTTCCAGATGATCGGCGTCAGAAAGAAGGCGATCTGCATCACGCTGGCTACGATCTGCGCGAAGTCGCGGAAGCGGGCGCAGACCATGCCGAGCAGCAGGGCGATCCAGACGGCGTTGACGATCACCAGGACCAGCCCCGGCACCACCAGCAGGGTGGACGCGTTCGGGGCGATGCCGAACACGATCGCCACGATCGCATAGACGATCAGGTTGTGCCCGGTGATGATCAGATTGCGCCAGATCATCCGGTAGACATGGATCGAGGCGGGCATCCTGATCTGCTTGATGATCGCCTCGCTCTCCGTGAACACCCGGCAGCTCTCGACGATCATGCCGGACACCAGCGTCCACCAGATGATGCCGAGGCAGAAGAACGGCAGAAAATCGTCGATGTCGATGCCGAACAGCGCCGAATACAGAATGCCCAGCGCCACCACCATGACCGCCATGCTCAGCGTCAGCCACAACGGCCCGAGCACCGACCCGCGATAGCGCTGCATGATGTCCTGCCACGACATGGCGTTCCACAGCCACCAGGACTTCAGTCCGGCGATCAGATCGCTCCTGGCCAGCGCGATCGCCGAACGGGGCGGCGGCAGCTCGATCTCCTGCTCCGCAACTGCGCTGGACTTCGCGAGTCTGGCGACCAATCCTCTCTCCCTCTCGGCAACGCTCGGTATCGGTGGAAATTCCATTCCGGATTTCAGGGCTTTCGCGCGAACCGGTGCCGGCGCCCGGTCGCCGGCCGGGGCCGGCCGCGCCCGCTGCCGGACCGCGGCGAGGCTCAACCCGCTGCGCCCCTCCCCGTTCGGTGCTCAGGCGGCCTCCGGCCCGGCTTCGGCGTGGCCCGCGCCAGGGTGCCCCGCAACAGGGGAGCCGCCAGCGGCGGGGCGGCCCAGCCGCTCCGCCATCCGCTCCAGATAGTGCCGGCGCGCGCACAGCGCCGCGATGTCGCGCGCCGCGCGCGCGCCCAGCCGCACCCGCTCGGCCGGATCGCCCAGGCGCCGGAGATGGCGCGCGGCATCGAAAGGATCGGGATCGGCCCAAAGCTGGTCCCGGTGATCGTAAATGCCCTGAGGATCATGGGCCGGTACGAGCCGATACCGGACGGGACAGGAATTCTCGGTGGTCATGAAGTCCATATTCCCGGACCACCCGGTCGCTACTACAACCCGTCCATAACACATCGCTTCCGCCAGGATCAAACCAAATCCCTCCGAGCGGTGCATCGACAAAAGTATATCGCTTTCCGCAATAAGACGAAAGTTCTCAAGGGAAGGTGTAGATTTGTCCATTATGGTTATGTTGGGCGCTCCGGCGATTGATTTCATCAACTCGGCCATTCCGGGAGGGTAGGCGGAGGGATTGGTGAGCTTGATCAGCAGGCGGCGGGACGGGTCGGCGCCGAAGGCGATCCGGAAGGCGGCCACCGCGGCCAGCGGGTTCTTGCGGGCGAAGCTCGACGCCATGTTGAACAGGGTCAGGACCGTCAGTTCGGCCCGGTGCGGCCGTGCCGGACCCGGCGCGGCGGCCGGCGGGAGACGGGGCACCGTCACCGGATGGGCGATGACGTGAACCGGCAGGTCGGTCTGGCGGGCGATGGCGGCGGCGGCGAACCGGCTGGGCACCCAGATTTCGTGGACGAAGCCGAGCCCGGCCCGCCAGTCGGGCGCCATCTCGGGCAGTTCCCAGGCCCAGTAGCCGATGATCCGCTTGCCGCGCACCAGCGCGCGGCCGAGCCTGGCCAGCGCCAGCGGGACCAGCGGCGCATTGACGTGCAGGATCAGCACCCCCGGCCCGATCGCGCCCCGCCCGTCGGGAAAGGCGTAATCGGCCAGATCCGGCGGCTGCATGAAGACGCCGCCCAGATCGACCCCGCGGGCGTCGAAGCCGCCGGCGCGCAGCGTCTCCAGGCACAGCCGCGCGGATTCGCCCAGGCCGCTGGCGGTGCGCAGCGCTCCCGCCACCACCACCGGCCCGGCTCCCGCTCCGGCCCCGCGCGCCGGCCGCGGCGCCAGCAGGGCGGCGGCGGCGAACAGGGCCTTGCGCCGGTAGTGCTGCGGCAGGCGCTGCCACAGCGTCCGGTGCAGGAACGCCTTGACCGTCATGCCGCTACCGCCAGCCTCCGGTATCGGCCGCGGCCTGTCCCAGCACCTGGATCAGGCGGTCGGCCTGGGCGTCGGCGCACAGGCCGGCCCGGCACTCGCCGGGAATGGCGTCCGCCAGCGCGGCATAGCGCGCCGGGTCGAGGCACGCGGCCATGGCGGCGCACACCGCGCCGGGCGAGGTGTCGCGGGCGACCAGCCCGGTGCGGCCATCGGCCACCTGCTCGACCAGACCGCCGACCGGCGTGACCACCACCGGGATGCCGGCGCCATGGGCCGCGGCGACCACGCCCGACTGGCTGGCTTCCAGATAGGGCAGCACCATGGCATCGGCCTGATCCAGCAGGCCGGGCATCTCCTCTTCGGCGATCCAGCGGTTGATCAGGGTGATGCCGGCCAGCCGGTCGAGCCGCTCCCGGTACGGCCGCAGGTCGCCGGCCCCGGCGATCCACAGCTCCGGCGGCACCGGACCGGCGGCGGCGCGGAGCCGGTCATAGGCCGTCAGCAGGGTGTCCAGCCCCTTGTAGCGCAGGATGCGGCCGAAAAACATGAACCGAAACGGCCGGCCGGCGGGAAAGCGCCGCAGCGCCGCCGGCTGCGGCGAGAACCGCAGCAGGCCGTGCGGGATGGTCGCGATGCCGGCGGCCGGATAGCCGTATCTTCGGACGAGGCTGGCGCGGACGTGACGGCTCAGCGTGATCACGGCATCGGCCGCGCGCAGCTCGCGCCGCAGGCGCCACTCCGACAGGGGCAGCCAGTCGCCCGGATGGTCGGAGGCGTCGTGGATCGTCGACACCAGCCGGGACCCGGCCTTGCGGACCACGTCGGCGATCGCCGCGGTCCACAGATGCGGCATGGTCGACAGCACCGCGTCGATCCGGTGCGCTTCCAGCCAGGACCGGAACCGCCGGCGCAACCGGGGCAGCGAACAGCTCGCGAGGCCCGCCGAGAGCAGGTCGGAATAGGTGTCGACCGGCAGGCAGGGCAGCTCCAGCGCCCGGAACTCGTCGAGCAGCTCGTTGCCGGTCGACAGCGACAGATGGATCTCGACATCCGGCCGCCGCGCCAGCGCCCGGACCGTCTCCAGCGTATAGCGCGCGCCGCCGCCGCGCCGGCCCCAGTACCAGACCGCGATCCGCAACGGCCGGTCGGCGAGCGGTGCCGGCCCCGCGATCCGCCGGTGCCGATCCGGCGTCCCGGCTGTCCGGGCGGCCCCGAAGCCGGCCGCCGGCCGCACCGCACCCGCCTCCGCCCCCAGGAAGGGCAGTATTCGCGGCTGGAGGCCTTGCGGCCGAAGCGCTCCGGCCTTGTCCTTTTCCATGAATTTTAGGCTCTTGAAATATCCGGCTCTACATTTTCGAGCATTCGGATTCGAGCCTAAAACATCATCCCCTCAAGCAGTAGATAACAATTTGTTTTATCCATAATACAGGCCAATAGGAAACAAGAATTACTGTCAAATGGATTGCAGTCCGGCGGGCGGGTTTTCAGCTTTTTGCTGCCGCGGGGGACCGTCGAGAGTGGTCGAGCATGGCGAGGATTTACAGGCAACAGGCAAGGCCAAGGATCGGCGGGCAACGGCCGGTGCCGGCGCAGATCCGCTGCCCGGTCGCGCCGGCTGCGGCCGATTGCGCCGCCCCCGGTCAGCCGCCGCCGCCGGCGGCAATCGCGCGCCAGGCCTCGACCGGCATGCCGCCGATCCCCCAGTCCTCGACCGCCACCTCGTCGATCACGACGAATGTGGTGGCGGGGTCCTTGCCGAGCACGTCGACGAGAAGCCTCGTCGTCCCCTCGATCAGCGCGGCCTTCTGTGCGGGGCTCGCGCCCTCGCGGGTGATGCGGATGTTGACATAGGGCATCAGGGCCTCCTCAGGCCGTGGGGGCGAGCGGCTCGCGGTGGAACACCTTGGAGATGATCCGCCAGCGGCCCTCGACCCGGATCAGGGTCAGGAAATCGGTGAAGACCTCGTCGCCGATCGAGCAGAGCACGCAGGCGCGCGCCGTGTCGGGCCCGGCGAACTCGACCGAGCGCACCGCGTCGCGGCGCGGCTCGCCGCGGCTCTCGGGCGAGGGGCGGGCCGCGACGATCGGCAGGTATTCCTCCATCCTGCGGTGCAGCAGCGTTCCGCCCGTGGCGCAGACATAGTGCGCCGCCGGGTGAAAGGCGGCGCGCAGCCGCTCCACGTCGCTGTGGCGCAGCCCGTCGAGGTAGAGCGCCAGCGTCTCGCCGACTGCGGCGAGCGCCTCGGCCGGCGCCGGTCCCGCGCCGGTCATGCCGCGAGTCCCTCGGCGCGCAGCGCGGCGCGCACGCTTTGGCGGTCGGCCACGCGGGCGAGGAAGGCGGCGAGCCGCGGGAATTCGTCGAGCGGCAGGCCGATATGCGCCGACCAGCCTGCGACGACGAAGAGATAGGCGTCGGCGACGGTGAAGCCTTCGCCCAGCAGGTGGTCGCGCCCGTCCGCGAGCGCGGCCTCGGCGTGGGAGAGCTTCGCGCGCAGCCGGACGAGCGCTGCCTCCCGCGCCGGGCCGTCGAGATCTGCGCCGGAAAAGAAGGGGGTAAAGGCCTTGTGCAACTCAGAGGCGATGAAGTTCAAATGCTCCTGCAGCCGCGCGCGCTCGAATCCGCCCGCGGGCGCGAGGCCGGCGGCGGGGCTGCGGTCGGCGACGAACTGCAGGATCGCCGCGCCCTCGGTCAGCACGCGGCCGTCCGCGAGCCGCAGGGCGGGCACGTAGCCCTTGGGGTTGAGGGCGGCGTAGTCACGGCCGTCCTCGGTGCGTCCCGTGGCGGTGTCGACGCGAACGAGGTCGAAGTCGGCGCCGGTCTCGCGCAGGGCGATGTGGGAGGCGAGCGAGCAGGCGCCGGGCTTGTAGTAGAGTTCCATGGGAAGGCTCCGTCGGGTTAGATGGCGACGGGCCGATGAAGCCCAAAAAGGTTACGAAAGTAAACTTGCAAACTGATAGATACATGATTATCGAGTCACCATCAGGTAACCCGATGGAGGGGCCCGTGGCGCTGAAGGTCAGGAAGAATCCCGTGCCGGCCCCGCCCGAGGCCTGCCCGCTGATGGAGTGCATGGCGCTGATCGGCGGGGCCTGGACGCCCAACATCGTCTGGTATCTCGCGGCCGGCCCGCGGCGGTTCAGCGAGCTGAAGCTCGACCTGCCCGGCGTTTCCGCCAAGATGCTGACCACCCGGCTGCGCGAACTCGAGGCCAAGGGTGTCGTGCGGCGCGAGGTGAAGCCTACCTCGCCGCCCTCGGTGGAGTATTCGCTGACCGAGCTGGGCCGCGAGCTGGGCCCCGCCATCGACGCCATCGTCCGGGTGGGCCATCGGCTGAAGGCGCGGGGCGGCGCGATCACGTCGTCGCCGCCTGACTGACGCGCCGACGCCGCCCGGTCTGCTGCTGTCGGAGCGATCGGTCGGCCGCCGCCGGCGGCGGCATTCGCGGTCCGCCACCCCGTACCGTGCCGCCCGCGACCCGTCCTTCGCAACCCGGGCCGAGGGTGCCGGTGCCGCTTTGGCGGCGCAACCTCGGCCGGCCGGCAGACCAACGGTTTCCGCCACCCGAACCCGCCGTTTCGCCCTCGTCAAATTATGGTGCCCGCTGCCGACGATTGTCGCCGGCAATCCCGGTTTTGAAGAAAACCGCCACCAATTGGAGGGTTGACGAATTGGAAGGTTGACGGCGGTGCCACCTGGTAGCGCCATGAGACCGGAGGCAGCCATGACCGTCAAATCGTCGATCTCACTGACCGATCAGCAGGACGCCTTCGCCCGCGAGCTCGTGCGCCAAGGGCGCTATTCGAGCGTCGGCGCCGTGGTCCAGCAGGGGCTGGACCTGCTTCGGCAGCAAACGGAAGCCCGCGAGGCAGAGACCGAGGCGCTCCGCAGTCTGGTGGCACAGCGGCGAGCCGGCCCTTTCGTGCCGGCCGATCAGATGCAGGACCGGGTCGCCCGGATGCCGGATCGGAAGCGGCGCGAGCATGACGTGGCGGACTGAAGTCGCGGGGGATGCGGAGCGGGATTTCGCGCCGATCTTCGATCACCTCCTGGCGGCCCATGAGAGCTTTGGCGAACCGCGGGCCGACGCCTTCGAGCAGGCCCTGCGACGATTGGAAGAGATCCGTCGTGCCGCTGAAGGGATCGCGCGAGCGCCCTGTCGCGGCACGCTCCGCGAAGATATCGCAGCCGGCCTGCGGCATGTAACGATCGATCGAGCGATCTTTTGGTTCGACCTCGACGAAGCGGTAAAGAGCGTGCGCATCCTGGCCGTATTCTTTGGCGGACAGGATCACGTCAAGCACATGCTTCGCCGTTTGCTGGGCGGGCCAGGCACGACTTAATTCCTGTAATGGGACATGACACTCTTCACCCGATTGCCCTGGCACGGTTGCGGATGAATGCGGGCGCCTGCCTATCTCGCCTGCGGCGGCGCGCTGCCGCCCAGGAAGGCGCACAGGGGGGGAAGCACCAGATCCGCCCGCTGCAGCGCGGTCATGTGATTGCAGCCCGCGATCTCGACGAAGCGGGCGCGCGGCAGCAGGCCGGCGGCGCGCGCGATCTCGGGCCGCAGCGGGTCGTCGGTTCCGGAAAAGAACAGGCAGGGCCGGTCGAAACCGCCCAGCCGATCGAGGAGGCCCGGCCGATCCTCGGCCACCGCCGCGTTCAGCGCCGCGACATCGTTGGCCGCGATCCGGGCCCGCAGCGGCTCGGGAAGCGGGCCGCCGAACCGCTCGATCACCGCGATCCAGCCTTCGATCCCCTCGGCCATGGCGGCCCGGAACAGGCTCATATCCTGAACGAAGGGATGCGCACCGCCGATCGCCAGCCGGTCCACCCGCTCCGGGGCCTCGGCGGCGAACTCCAGGGCCATGCGGCCGCCCCTGGAATACCCCATCAGGCTCGCCCGATCGAGACCGAGCGCGTCCATGACGGCGCGGACATCCAGCGCCTGCGCCGGTTCGGCATAGGCGGCGGGATCGTGCGGCTTGCCGCTGCCGCCATGGCCGCGCAGGTCGATCAGCACGAGCCGGTGGCCGGCCTCGACCAGCGGCTCGACATAGCCCATGTCCTGCCACGCCTCGCTGCTCAGGCTGTAGGCGTGCAGCAGCACCAGCGGCCGGCCGGCGCCGCGGGTCTCGTAGCGGATCGTCAGATCGCCGTTCCTGGCCGTGCCCGGCATGGGTCGCCCCCTCCTTCGGCTCCGTCTTCAGCCAGATAGTCCGGATCGGGCGGGCGGAAATCGCGCCGCGGCAGGGCGCCCGGCGGCTGGTCGTCGCTGCCGGTGCCGAACGGCAATCCCGGGGAACATGACCCTGCTGCCTGCGTTGCTTCTCTTGCCTGCCGGCGGGTTCCGGCCCGGCCGGCAGGGCGGCTCCACGCCGAAAGCAACCAAGGGCCGAAGTCGACCAACGGCCGAAAGCAACCAAGGCTGCGCTCGGGCCCTGGCTGAAATCACGCACAGGGCGTCCGAAGCGCCGGCCCGATCAGCAAGGGAGGCAGCCTGATGGCACCCTGGACCCCCGATCCGAGCTTCTATCCGTCGCCGCGGCTGGCGGCCCGGGCCCCCGCCGAAACCCTCGCCTATGTGGCCATGTTCGATCCCGGCCGGCAGCGCCCCGACGCGATCGCGGTGGTCGATGTCGATCCGAAATCGCGCAGCTACGGGCAAATCCTCGGCCGCACGGCGATGCCGGGCACCGGCGACGAGCTGCATCATTTCGGCTGGAACGCCTGCAGCTCGTGTCTTTGCCCCAACGCGCCGCACCCCCATGTCGAGCGCCGCTACCTGATCGTGCCGGGTCTGCGCTCGTCGCGGATTCTGATCCTCGATACCAAATCCAACCCGCGGCGGCCCAAGGTGGTGCGCGTCATCGAACCCGCCGAGATCGCCGAGCGCACCGGCTATTCCCGCCCCCACACCGTGCATTGCGGGCCGGACGGGATCTATGTCAGCGCCCTGGGCAGTGCCGACGGCACGGGTCCGGGCGGCGTGTTCGTGATGGACCATGAAAGCTTCGACGTGCTCGGCCGTTGGGAGGTCGATCGCGGACCGCAATATTTCGCCTACGACATGTGGTGGCACCTCGGCCACGACACCCTGGTGACCAGCGAATGGGGCACCCCCGACATGGTCGAGGACGGGCTGATCCCCGAGCAGATCCTGGGTGCCAAATATGGCCGCCGGCTGCATTTCTGGGATCTGCACCGGCGCAGGCACGTGCAGGAGATCGATTTCGGCGACAGGCACCAGCTCGTCTTCGAGCTGCGCCCGGCGCACGACCCGACCAAGGCCTACGGCTTCGTCAACTGCGTGCTCAGCCTGGAGGATCTCTCGTCGTCGATCTGGGTCTGGTATCGCGACGGCGGACACTGGGCGGTCAGGAAGGTGATCACGATTCCGGCGGAGCCGGCCGATCCCGACCGGCTGCCGCCGATGCTCAAGGATTTCAAGGCGGTGCCGCCGCTGGTCACCGATATCGACCTCTCGGTGGACGACAAATACCTCTACGTGTCGTGCTGGGGCACCGGCGATCTGCGGCAATACGACGTGTCCGACCCGTTCGATCCCAGGCTGACCGGCACCCTGCGGATCGGCGGAATCGTCGCGCGGGCGGCGCATCCCGCCGGCAACGGCGCGCTCAATGGCGGTCCCCAGATGGTCGAGGTCAGCCGCGACGGCCGGCGGATCTACTTCACCAACTCGCTCTACGGTGCGGTCGATCCGCAATTCTACCCCGATGGTCTCAAGGGCTGGATGGTCAAGGCCGATGCCGGGCCGGAGGGCGGCATCGCGCTCGATCCGAACTTCTTCATCGAATGGCCCGAGGGCTACCGGCCGCACCAGGTGCGGCTGCAGGGCGGCGACGCGTCCTCGGATTCGTACTGCTTTCCCTGATCCCGCGGGCCCCGATCCCGCGGCGGCAGGCGGAGAGAGAGCGTGAGCGAGATATGGCCCTGGGCGGCGCTGGCCGGGCTCGGCGCCTTCCACGGCATCAACCCGGCGATGGGCTGGCTGTTCGCGGTGGCGCTGGGGCTCCACCGCGGCAGCCGCGCCGTCCTGTTCGGCGCGCTGCTGGCGATCGCGCTCGGACACGCGCTGGCGATCGCCCTGGCGGCGGGCGGGTTGGCCGCGGCCGGCCTCGCGCTCGATCGGCACTGGATCTGGAGCGCCGCCGGCCTCGCCCTGATCGGCTGGGCGCTCTGTCACTGGCGGTACGGCGGACGCCATCATGTCCGGGTCGGGATGCGCACCGGCTATGCCGGGCTGGTGCTGTGGTCGGCCCTGATGGCGACGGCGCACGGCGCCGGTCTGATGCTGATCCCGGCGCTGATGCCGCTGGGGATCGGGACCGGCCCGGAGATCCCCGGCGCCCACGCCCATCACGTGGCCGGGATCGGGGCGGCCGGGATCGGGGCGGCCGGGATCGGGGCGGCCGGGATCGGGGCGGCCGGGATCGGGGCGGCCGAAATCGAGACGGGAGGGATCGGGGCCTCGCTCGCCACCGCCCTGGCCGCGGTCGGCGTGCACAGCCTGGCCATGCTCGCGGCCGCCGGGCTGGTCGCGGCGGTGATCTACGAATGGGCCGGCCTGGCCGTCCTGCGCCGCGGCTGGATCAATCTGGACCGGCTCTGGAGTCTCGCCCTGCTGGCCACCGGGGTCTTTCTGCTGGCGTCATGACGCCGCCGGCACCGGTTCGGAGGACACCTCTTCGGAGACCTCCACCAGCTCCCGCAGATACCGGCCGTACTCGTTCTTCCTCAGCGGATCGGCCAAGCGCAGCACCTGTTCGGCGTCGATCCAGCCGGCGTTCAGGGCGATCTCCTCCGGGCAGGCGATCTGCTGGCCCTGGCGGTGCTGCACGGTGCGCACGAAATCGGCCGCCTCGACCAGCGAATCATGGGTGCCGGTATCGAACCAGCAATAGCCGCGCCCCAGGCGTTCGACCAGCAGCCGGTCCTGCTCCAGGAAGGCGGCATTGACCGAGGTGATTTCCAGCTCGCCCCGCCGGGACGGCCGCACCGAGGCGGCGATATCGACCACCTCGTTGGGATAGAAATACAGCCCGGTGACCGCCCAGCGCGACTTCGGCCGGTCGGGCTTCTCCTCGATGCTGGTGGCGCGGCCCCGGGCATCGAAGGTCACCACGCCGTAGCGCTCGGGATCGCGCACGGCATAGGCGAAGATGCGCGCGAGGCCGGAGCCGTTTGCGGCGGCTCTCAGCAGTTCGGTCAGGCCGTGGCCGTAGAAGATGTTGTCGCCCAGAACCAGGGCGCAGGCATCGCCGCCGATGAAGTCGCGGCCGATGATGAAGGCCTGCGCCAGCCCGTCGGGCGACGGCTGCACCGCATAGCTCAGCGCGATGCCCCATTGCGACCCGTCGCCCAGCACGGTGCGGAACAGCGGCTGCTCGTGCGGCGTGGTGATCACCAGAATATCGCGGATGCCCGCCAGCATCAGGGTGGTGAGCGGAAAATAGATCATCGGCTTGTCGTAGATCGGCAGGAGCTGCTTGCTGATCGCGCGAGTGACCGGATAGAGGCGGGTTCCGGTGCCGCCGGCGAGGATGATGCCCTTGTTCATTCTGCCTTGTTCATTCTGCGTCGTCTCGGTCCCGGCACGATCGCGGACTCCGGCTGGGCCGGCCGCGGCCGGCACCGTCACGGCGCCTGCGGAACCGGTGCGACGGGCGCGACCGATGCCGCCGCACCCAGGCCGAGCCGCTCGCCGGCATAGCTGCGGCGGCGGATCGCCTCCCACCACGCGGTATTGTCGAGATACCACCGCACCGTCCGGCGCAGCCCCGACTCGAAGGTCTCCCGGGCCTGCCAGCCCAGCTCCTGCTCGATCCTGGACGGGTCCATGGCATAGCGGCGGTCGTGCCCCGGCCGGTCCGCGACGAAGGCGATCAGTTCGTGATGCGGCGATCCCCGGCGCGGCGCGAATTCGTCGAGCAGCGCGCAGATGCCCCGGACGACCTCCAGATTGGTGCGCTCGGCACGGCCGCCGATGGCGTAGCACTCGCCGATCCGGCCCTGCTCCAGCACCAGCCGCAGCGCCCGCGCATGATCCTCCACGAACAGCCAGTCGCGGACGTTGTCGCCCTTGCCGTAGACCGGCAGCGGCTCGCCGGCCAGCCCCTTGATGATCACCAGCGGGATCAGCTTCTCGGGGAAATGATAGGGCCCGTAATTGTTCGAGCAGTTGGTGATCAGGGTCGGCAGGCCATAGGTCTCGTGCCAGGCCCGCACCAGATGATCGGCCGCGGCCTTGCTGGCGGCATAGGGCGAGTTCGGGTGATAGGGCGAGGTCTCGCTGAACAGCCCGTCGGGGCCGAGCGATCCGAACACCTCGTCGGTCGAGACGTGGAGGAACCGGAACCGCGCCCGGCCGGCGGCATCCATCGCCCGCCAATGGGCCAGCGCGGCGTCGAGCAGCGCATAGGTGCCGACGATATTGGTCTGGATGAAGGCGCCGGGGCCGTCGATCGAGCGGTCGACATGGCTTTCCGCGGCGAGATGCATCACCGCATCCGGCTGGTGCTGCAGGAACACCCGCGCCAGCTCGGCGGCATCGCAGATATCGACCTGCTCGAACCGGTAGCGCGGATGGCCCACGGCGCCGGGCAGCGAGTCGAGATTGGCCGCATAGGTCAGCTTGTCGAGATTGATCACGGTGACGCCGGTCTCGGCCAGCAAATGGCGAATCACCGCGGAGCCGATGAACCCGGCCCCGCCGGTGACGAGAACCCGCTCGAGCCCGGTCATGGCAAGACGACCGCTCGGTCAGAACCAGTCGCCACCCAGTTCGGCCAGCAGGGGGTGCCGCTGATCCTTGTCCGAGAGATGAGCATCCTCGGCCGCGACGGGCCAGGCAATGCCAAGAGCCGGATCATTCCACAGCAATCCCTTGTCGTGCTCGGGAGAGTAATAGTTGCTGACCTTGTACAGGACTTCGGTGCCCGGTTCCAGGGTGCAAAATCCATGGGCGAACCCGATCGGAACGAAGAGCTGTGCCGGTTCCTCGGCCGACAGCCTGACGGCGACGTGCCGGCCATGGCTGGGCGAGCCGCGGCGCAGATCGACCGCCACGTCCAGGATCGCCCCGCGCGTCACCCGCACCAGCTTGTCCTGGGCAAAGGGCGGGATCTGGAAGTGCAGGCCGCGCACCGTGCCGGTCCGCGCCGAGTGCGACTGGTTGTCCTGAACGAACTCCATGGCCATGCCGGCGGCCTGGAACCGGCGCAGATTGTAGGTCTCGCAGAACACGCCGCGGGCATCCGCGAAGCGGTCGAGCGCGATCAGCTTGACGGCGGGGATGGCGGTTTCGGTGACCTGCATCGGGCGTGCCCTGTCCCTGCTCTGCGGAGTCCCTGCTCTGCGGACCGGCTTCTGCGGACCTGACTTCTGTCTGCGGCAGGGCGCACGAACCGGCCCGCCCTCCGGCGCAATCCGAACTCTCTATAGCCCGACGGCGAGCCGTCTTCAAACCAAAGCATTATCAAAAATCAGACCGATCAGGGTGATGCTGGACTCGCTGCCGAACGCGATCGTCAGGTCGACCGGGGATTGCCACTGCACGGTGACGGAGGATTCGTCGACGACATCCTTGTCGACCACCAGCACGTCGACACCGAGATGAAAGTTGCGGATCGTCAGATGATTGCCGCGGAAAAAGACCGCCTCGGCCGCCGGGGTCAAGGTCAGGGTGTCGGCCGGACCGGCATGGATGTGGTGGTGGCCGAGCCAGGGCGGCAGGGGATCGGCCGGTGCCGCGGCCGGTGCCGCCGCTCCCGCAGGCTCGGCCGGGGCCGCCGCGGGCGACTCCGGAACTTCGGTCAGCGTCAGCTCGATCGCGTTCGCGACCTTGAGCATTGCGGCCAGCGGCGAGTCGGCGAAACCGATCTGCAGCGCGGCGGGAGCGGGCTTTGCGGGATCGGGGCCGCCCGCGGCCGGGGCGCCGCCCGCCTCCGGCACCGCACCCGAGGCCGGCTGCGGCCCCGGCGGGGCGGGCAGCTCGTCCAGCAGGGTGAGGGTCGAGCCGTCGCGGAAGCGGACCAGGATCGCGTCGCCCTGGCGAACCGCTTCCGCGCCCTCGACCGCCACCCGGTCGGCATCGATGATCAGCCGGTCGACGCCCTGCTCGAAACCGGCAAGGGTGGCCTGCCCGCCGCGAAACACCACGGTTTCCCTGGCCTCGGTCAGGACATGCGTGGCCTCGGCGACGATCCGCGTGCTGCCGTCCGCCAGCCGGTCGGCCGGCGGCTCGCCGCGACCGGCGCCCGGCTCCGGCACCGGCTCTTCCCCCGGCTCCGGCACCGGCTCTTCCCCCGACTCCAACGCCGGTTCCGCCACCGAGTCCGACTCCGCTTCTACCGGGGCCGGCTCCGGCGCGGCCGGGGGCAGGGCGCTTTCGATGCCGGCGATGACGCTGGCCGGCACCAGCCGAACCTCGAAGGCGGGTCTGGTCTCGAACACCTGGTCGTGCACGGCGATCCTGACCATGGTGATGCCATCGGCCCGGACGAGCTGGACCACGGGCGGCGGCGGCAGCGTCGCGGCGGTTTCGGCCGGCGGCGCGAGGGCCGGCGGCGCGAGGGCCGGGGGCGCGGAGGCCGGCGCCGGACTCTTGGTTTCGGCCGCCGGAGTCCCGGCCGCCTGGGTTTCGGCCGTATGAACACCGGCCGCCGGGGCGTCCGCGGCCGCCGTCCCGGCCGCTTGCGGCTGGCCGCCCTGCCTGGCCTGGAGGTCCAGCGCCGGGCCGGCGTCGCGGAGTCCGGCCGTCACGGTTTCGGCCGCCGCCAGCGTTCCGGCCGGCCACGGCTCCCCGCCGGCCGTCATCGGTCCGGCCTGGAGGTTCGGGTCCGCCGGGTCCCCCAAATCCGCCCTCAGCCGGTCGGGCGCGGGCGCCGCCGATCCGCCCGGCGGGACCGCCGGTCGGTGACCGGCTTCGGGCAAACCCGCCCCGCCCATCCCCGCCCCGCCCGGCCCCGTCCCACCCGGCCCCGTCCCGCCCGGCCCCGTCCCGCCCGGCCCCGTCCCGCCCGGCCCCG